>DATJOU010000121.1:0-2979 GCA_035506775.1 Solirubrobacteraceae bacterium
AGCGCCAGCTTCGACGGGTCGGTGCTGCAGCCCACACACCAGGCTCCCCCCCTGGCCACCCTGCACAACTACCTCGGCCAGCCCGTGAACATCGCCGCCTACCGCGGCAAAGCGGTGTTCGTCACCTTCCTCTACACCCACTGCCCGGATGTCTGCCCGCTGATCGCCTCACAGCTCCACAACACCCTCAGCCGCCTGGGCCCGAAGGCGAGCGAGGTGCAGATGGTGGCGGTGTCGGTCGATCCGCGCGGGGACAAACCCGCGAACGTGGCCCGCTTCCTGGCCGAGCACCAGCTCACGGGTCAGATGCAGTATCTGATCGGCTCGGCCTCCGAACTGGCGCCGGTGTGGCAGGCGTGGGGGGTGGGCTCCACCAGGGACACGGGGAATCCCGAATTCATAAACCACTCAGCGCTCGTGTACGGGATCTCCGCGAGCGGCAAGCTCACGACCATCTATCCGGCCAACCTGAACCCGACCGAAATCGTCCACGACGTTCCGCTGCTGCTGGCCAGCTGAGCCCGCACGGCTCAGGCCCGTGTCCACACCGCCTCCGTGCGCGACAGCGCGTGCACCGAGAGCGTGACGGCCACGACGATCGCGCAGGCCACGCCGAGGGCGGCCGGAACCGACACTTCGAGTGCCAGCAGGGCCCCGGCGACGGCTCCCAGCAGCATCGCGCCGACGGCCACACCCCGGCGCCCGAGTTGGGCGCCCTGCCCGCCCACGATCGCCCCCTCGGAGGCGAGCCCGGTCAGGGTCCTGGTCAGCACCGTGGTCGTGAGCTCGGGAACGGCCAGCCGCTGCGCGGCGGCGTTCTGGATCCCCATCCCGAGCGCGAGCGGAATCAGCAGCCCGTACCGCCAGCCGCCCGTCAGCGATCCGGACGCGGCCAGCGACACGATCAGGGCGGTCACGAACAGGGTGCTCTGCACGACGCCGGCCCCCCGCAGCAGCCGTCCGCGGTGTGAGGGGGCGAGCGCTCCGATCCGTCCTCCGACCAGCGCCCCCACCAGGAACGACGCCAGCGCCGCAAGCGAAGCCGGAGCCGACAACCCGCTGGCCCCCGCCAGCGCGAAGCCGATGAACACCACATTGCCGGTCATGTTCGCCACGAACACGTGCCCGAGCATCAGGTAGCTGACCGCGTCCACCACCCCGGTCACGAATGTGAGCCCGACGAGCATCGGCGCCAGCGGGCCGTGGCGATCCCCCGCCGGGGGGCGCAGGGTGCTCGCCGCCTCGCGCAGAACGTTCATCGGCCGCGGCCACCCTAGCGGGCGCACGGCCGGCGCGAAGGATGAGGGGGGACACGTAGGATTCGCCCGATGGCGATTCGTCTCACATCGCTCCTCGCCACACTGCTGGCGGCCCTCGCGCTGGCCGTGGCGCCCGCCGCACAGGCGAGCAACGCGTCCGCGACCCACTCCTACCTGAACGCCAACTACGCGCTCGTGCACGCGGCCTACACCCGCATCCACCAGGTCGAATCGACGCTCCACGGCCTGCTCGCGCAGGTGACCCGGGAATGCCCTCTGGGCGCCAGGGAATCGCCGGAGGAAGGCGAGTCCGAACAGCTCAGCGACGAGGTCATCGGCACGATCGTGCTGAGCGCGATCCGGGTCGACCTGCCGGCGGGCAAGGCCTACGTGAAGGCAGTCAAGTCGCTGCGCTGGGGCAGCTCCTCGCTCACCGGCTCGGTGCATGCGTACGCCGCCAAGGTGGCGAAGATGATCGCGCTGCCGGTGCCGAAGCTGTGCCAGGACGTCCGCAGCTGGGCCGCCAGCGGGTTCACGGCTCTGCCCCCCAACACCGCGCCGTTCGACACCTCGTTCCTCGCCGCGTGGGTGTCACCCGGGTTCCTGCCGTCCGGGCTGAAGCCGTACGAGGGGTCGCTCGGCCCGCTGGTGCGCAACACCGAGAAGCAGGAAGAAGCGATCGTGGAACTGGAAGCCCGCGAAGTCGAAACCTGGGGCAAGATCATGGACGCGATGGAACTGCACCCCTAGCCGGGGGACGCCCGCCGGGACCTATTCGGTGAGGGCGCCGGCCATCTCGGCGAACACGCGCACGTAATCGTCGATGGCCTCGTCGGTGTGGGTCACCGACAGGGTCCACTCCTCCTCCCGGCCGGGGGTCATGTAGATGCCGCGGTTCATGTTCCACAGCCACGCGAGCTCCGTCACGGCGACGTCCTGGTTGGCCTTGAAGCTTTCGTAGTCGACGATCTTCTGGGGGGAGAAGGTCACGCAGCCCTTGGAGCCGATACCGACCGCGTACCCGGGCAGCCGGTAGCGCTCTATCACCTCCTGACAGCCACCCACGATGCGGTCGTTGAGAGCGTCGAGGTGCTTGTACGCCGCAGGTGTGAGCACCCGCTCGAGGCTCGCCCGGGCGGCGGCCATCGTCAGCGGGTTGCCGTTGTAGGTGCCCACCTGGTAGACGCTCCCGTCCTCGACGACGCTCATCGCCCGCTCGCTGCCCCCGATGGCTCCGGACGGGAGCCCGCCGCCGAGCGTCTTGGCCAGCGTGACCATGTCGGGCTTGACCCCGAAGCGCTCGGTGGCGCCGCCGGCGGCGATCGCCAGCCCGGTCTTGACCTCGTCGAAGATCAGCACCACCCCGAGGCGTTCGGTGAGCTCCCTCACGGCCTCCAGGTAGCCGGGCTCGGGGAGCACGACCCCGAGGTTCATCATCGCCGCCTCCATGATCACGCAGGCCGGCGGGCGCCCTTCCGAGAACAGCCGCTCGATCCGTCGTTCCATCGCGGGGGCGTCGTTGAAGGGAACGGCGATCGTGAGGTCGCTGACCGCCTTCGGGATCCCGGCTCCGTAGGGCAACGAGGCGAGGTCCTCGCGGTCTCCGATCTCGTCGTAGGGAACCCCGATGGAGACCATCACGGCGTCGTGGTGACCGTGGTAGGAGCCGAAGATCTTCACGATCGTGTCCCTGCCGGTGAGGGCCCGGGCGATCCTGATC
>DATJOU010000122.1:0-2990 GCA_035506775.1 Solirubrobacteraceae bacterium
TCCCGGCGATCGCCGTCTCCCAGCAGTCGCGCGCCGGGGCCCTGGACTACCGCTTCGACGGCGGCTTCGGCTTCGAGATCGCGGCCGCCTTCGTGGCCCGCATGGTGGAACGGATCGAGGACGTCCCCCTCCCCGGCAAGAGCCTGTTGAACATCAACGTCCCGGCCGCCCCCCCGGTGGGAGTCGAGGTGACGAGCCTCGGCAACCGCATCTACCGCGACGAGCTCAAGCTCGAGAGCGAGGAGGAGCACGGCCGCCGCTACTGGATCTACGGCTCGGACCCAGGCTTCCACGACGTCCCCGGAACCGACCTCGCGGCCGTGGCGGCGGGCAGGATCGCGATCACCCCGATCCACTTCGACCTCACCGATCGCCCCAGCATCGAGGCGCTGGCCCGCTTCGACCTGCAGGCGCTGCTTGACCCGGTGGTGAGGGAGGCGATGCCGTGAGCGCCGCCCCCGGCGCCGCCAAGGCCACGGCCAAACCGCCAAAGGAGATCCGCGAGCGCGCCCTCGAGCTGCGCGCACAGCTCGAGCACCACGCCCACCGCTACTACGTCCTCGACGATCCCGAGATCGGGGACGACCAGTACGACCTGCTGCTCGACGAGCTGCGGGGCATCGAGGGGCAGTACCCCGAGCTCGCCACCCCCGACTCCCCTACCCAGCGGGTGGGGGGCGAGCCGGTGGGGCGCCTGGAGAAGGTCCGCCACCTCGAGCCGATGCTGTCGCTGGCCAACGTCCGCTCCGAGGAGGAGCTGCGGGCGTGGGTCGAGCGGATGCGCAACCACCTGGCTCGCGAGGGGATCGACCAGCAGGCGTTCCGCTATGTGGTGGAGCCGAAGATCGACGGCCTGGCGATCAGCCTCGTCTACCGCGACGGGGTGCTGGAGCGGGGCGCCACCCGCGGCAACGGCGAGATCGGCGAGGACGTGACCCACAACCTGCGCACGATCGGGGCGATCCCGCTGCGCATCCGGGACGCCCCCGGCCTGCTGGAGGTGCGGGGCGAGGTCTACATGTCGCTGAAGGACTTCACGGCGCTCAACGAGCGCCGCGCCGAAGCGGGCGAGTCGACCTTCATGAACCCCCGCAACTCGGCCGCCGGGACGATCCGCCAGCTCGACCCCCACGACGCCGCCAAGCGTCCGCTGTCGATCTGGTGCTACCAGGTGGGGGTCACCGAGGGGCTGAGCTTCGAGACCCACTCCCAGGCTCTGGAGTGGCTCTCCGACCACGGCTTCCGGGTCAACCCCGGCGTCCGCACGCTCGACACCGAGGAGCAGGTGATCGCCCAGTGCCGCGAATGGGAGAGCCGCCGGGGGGAGCTCGACTTCGAGATCGACGGGGCGGTGGTGAAGGTGGACGACCTCTCCCTCCATGGCCGCCTCGGCGCCGTCGGGCGCGAGCCCCGGTGGGCGGTGGCGTGGAAGTTCCCTCCCACCACCGCCGTCACGAAGCTGGAGCGGGTGATGTGGAACGTCGGCAAGTTCGGAGACCTGCGCCCCTACGCGGTGCTGGCCCCGGTCACCGTCGGCGGGGTGACGATCAAGCTCGCCACGCTCCACAACGAGGAGGACCTGATCCGCAAGGACCTGCGCGAGGGGGAGGACGTGATCGTCGTGCGTGCCGGCGACGTGATCCCCCAGGTCGTCTCACCCGCCCCCCACGTGGTGGACCACCCCGACCGGCCCCCCCTGCCCCACCCGCCGGCGCGCTGCCCGTTCTGCGACACGCCCACGGTCAAGCCCCCGGAGGGGGTGTTCACCTACTGCCCCAACCCGGTCTGCCCCGGCCGCCAGTGGCAGCTGCTCAAGCACTTCGTCTCCCGCGGGGCGATGGACATCGAGGGCCTCGGCGAGAAGCACGTGGCGCTACTGCAGGAACGGGGCCTGCTGCACACGGCGGCGGACTTCTACCGGCTCACCGAGGAGCAGCTCCTGGGCCTCGAGGGGTTCGCCGAGATCTCCGCCCGCAAGGAGCTGGCCGCGATCGAGGCCTCCAAGGAGCGCCCCTTCGCCCGCGTCCTGTTCGCGCTCGGGATCGAGGAGGTGGGGGAGGTGACGGCCCGCAACCTCGTCCAGCGGATGCGCGATATCGACACGCTGATGGCGTCCACCCCCGAGCAGATCGCGGAAACCCCAGGGATCGGGGAGAAGATGGCCGTCTCGATCCACGCCCAGCTCCAGGACGAGCGCATGCGTGAGCTGATCTCCGAACTGCGCGAGGCGGGGCTGAACTTCAGCGAGAGCGGCCCGGCCCCCTCCGAGGGCCCCCTGGCCGGCAAGACGCTGGTGCTGACCGGGACCCTGCCCGTCCTGTCCCGCGAGCAGGCCACCGAGCGCATCATGGCCGCCGGCGGGCGGGTGACCGGCTCGGTGTCCGGGAAGACCGACTACGTGGTGGCCGGCGAGACCCCCGGCTCGAAGCTCGAGAAGGCACAGCGGCTGGGCGTGGCGGTGCTCGACGAAGCCGGCCTGCTCGGGCTGCTGGACGGCTCCTAGGAACTACACCAGGAGCCGCGGCGGAGTCAGCCCACTTCCTGGATTTCGAACGCTTTACCTTCCTTGTGCTGCGAGACGACGCGCGCGTTGTATTCGACGTTCCACGTTTCGCGCAGGCAGTTACCCTGCTCTTCCGCGGTCGTGGCGTACCCTTCGGGCCAGTAGGTGCCTTCGAAGAATGCCTTTTCTTCCAGCAGCGTGGAGGTCGGGAACGCGTAGCGGCAGATCCGCTTCTTTTCGTGCGTCTTGAACTGCTCGCCTGTCGAAAATTCGAGCCCCGGTGCGACCAGCACGGTCCCTTCGGACCCGAAGCTCCAACTCAGGGGTTCCGAGGACGAGATCTTGGACTTGCCTTCGGGTTCGATTTCGTACCCGGAGTAATGCCATGAGCATTTGCCACGGGCGGGGCCTTTGGCCTCGAACGTCACCTTGCTCGTTTCGTTGTTCTGAAATCGCCCTGCAGACTCGAGCGTGCAGAAGAAGCCTT
>DATJOU010000123.1:0-3875 GCA_035506775.1 Solirubrobacteraceae bacterium
AGTGCCAGGCGCTGGCGCGTCAGGCGGGTGTCGGCCGCCGGGCCGCGCTCGGACAGCTGGCGCATCGAGGGGTGCAGGGCGGCGGCCCCGAGGAAGGCGTAGAAGATGCCCCAGCCGGCGTCCAGCGCGCCGCCGATGCCGTAGCCGGTGCCGCCCAGCAGGATCGAGCCGTAGATCACGTCGGTGATCAGCAGCACGATCGCGGCGGCGAGCACGAACAGGAAGGCGGGCTCGCGCCGGTGCGAGCCGGCGGCCACCCGGGCCACGACCCCGAGCAGCAGGATGTCCATCGCCGGATAGGCGACCGAGGCGCTGCGGCGCAGCAGCGACATGCTCGTGTTGCCGGCGTAGGGAGCGATCAGGTAGACCCACAGCAGCGTCGCCAGCGCGGTGGTGACGATCATCGAGTCGATCAGCGGAGCGCTGTCGCGCTGGTCGCGGCGTTCGCGGACCAGCAGCAACATGCCGCCCACGAGGAACGGGTAGAAGGCGAGGTGGAACTGGTCGGCGACGGAGGGGAACGGCTGGGTCGTCCCGAACAGACGCTCGTAGTTCCAGGACAGCACGCCGCTGGTCACGAACAGCGCCACCCCGACCGCGAACAGGTACCACGGGACACGGCTGCTGTCCGCGTTGCGCCGCGCTCCGATCACCAGGGCGACCACCGCCGAGCCGCCGATCAGGTTGAACACCAGGCCGCTGCCCAGCCAGGCGGGGCCCACCACGTGGGCCAGCCCGTATCCGACCGCCAGTACCAGCGTCACCAAGAGGTAGCCCATCCACACGCGCGAGCCGAGGCTCTGGGGCAGCGAGCCGGAGGCCTCGAGCGGCCTCGCTTCGCGTTCTATGAGCGCCTTGTGCTGGCGGTGCACTCCTCGGCTATCGGGGTGCCCCACGGGCCCCTTGAGCGGGGCAGCCGAATGTTCGACGAAGGGGCGGCCCGCCGGCCGCTGTGGCGTCTAGATGCTCGACTCCACGGGGGCGGAATCGACCGCTGCTAGTCCGTTTCGCGGGGTGGGGGCCGGAACAGGATCCGCTTGACCTCCTCGGCCGTCCCTCCCCCGAGCCGCAGGGCGGTCTGGATGCCCTCCGCTCCCAGCTCCCCCGCGTCGAGCGCCCGGCGCAGCTCGTTGAGCTCGCCGAGGGCCTCGTCGTCCACCAGCTCGCGGGGGACCTCGAGCAGGATCAGGTGGCGGGGGCGGCGCTGCTCGGTGGCCTTCGCCAGATAGGGCTCGCGGGTGGCGGCGCTCATGTCCTGCAGGCCCAGGACGACGGTCTGACGGTTCTCCAGCCGCTTGGCGACGGTCAGCTTGAGCAGCTCGTCGGCGCGCGACTCGAGCTGGTCCTCCGGGACCCGTCCGGCCAGCAGCTTCAGCACCCGCCCGCGGGTCAGCAGGCTCGAGCGGTCCTCGATCAGGCGTTCGAGGAAGGCCTCGAGCTGCTCGGAGGAAGCGCAGCAGACGATCAGCAGGCTGCCCGGGGAGTAGCGCAGGCGGTCGGCCGGGGTGAGCACGCGGGTGTTGACGCGCAGGTCCGGCGGCCTGGCGGGGCCCCCCGAGCGGCGGGGGCGGTCCGAGGAGTAGCCGGTGCGCTCGTCCTCTCCGATCTTGACGCTACGTCCGGGGGGTCGGCTGGCCATCTCCCCCCATCATGACGAATGTGCCGGGCTCGGCGATCAGGCCCAGCTTGGCGGCCCGGTCCAGGCGCTTGATGCGGGCCTCCGCGCGACGGGCCTGGCGACGGTCGGGCATCGGCAGCACCGCCGCCAGCTCGACCGGGAGGCGGCTGGCGGTGTAGCGGCTGGCCTTGCCGGCGCGGTGGCGCTCCAGGCGCCGCTCGATGCTGGTCGTCCAGCCCGTGTAGAGACTGCCGTCGGCGCACCGCAGCAGGTACACGCACGGCCGTTCCTCCATCGCCCCCGACAGCTAGGAGGCGTCCGTGATCTGCATGCTCCCGATCGGGAGCGGGGCGAGCTGGACGGGGCTGGCGTGGGTGGTGCGCAGGCGCATCTCACGCCACGAGAGGCCCTCGTTGACGAGCGCGGGCAGGCCCATGATCAGGGCGGTGAGCAGCTCGATCAGCTGGAGCACGATCGCGAAGGCGAGGGCCCCCGGGAGGGAGACGTGGTAGGCACCGGCGAGGACCGCCACGCAGGCGGCCTGGAAGACCCCCACGTTGGCGGGGGTGGCCGGTAGGGCGGCGGTGACGTTGACGGCGAACAGGACCGCGGCGGCGGCGCCGACACCCGCCCCACCCTGCAGGCCGAAGGCGTACAGCAACAGCCAGCAGGACAGCAGCTGCAGGGCCCAGGCGGCGAGCTGGTAGAGCGTGGCCCGGGCCGCCGCGCCGGGGCGTGAGATCACGCTGACGCCTTCTCCGAGGCGGACCAGCCAGCGGCGCACGCCGCTATGCAGCAGGCGCACCCTGGCGGCGTACCCGCCCGGGCGGGGGGTCAGCCAGGGGACGATCGCGGCGAACAGCACCGCGCCCGAGGGCCCGAGGGCGGCGAACGCCAGCAGGCGGCCGTTGCGCTCGAGCTCGCCGAAGTCGGCGCTCGCCAGCATCGCCCCGGCCAGCAGCCCCAGTGCGAGCAGGTTCAGGAGCGTCTGGGAGACCATCGTCCCCAGCACCACCGGGAGCGTCTCGCGTGCCCGCCCGATCCGCCGGGCGACGATCAGCGCACGCGAGGGCTCGCCCATCCGGACCGGCAGCGTGGCCGACATCAACACCCCGATGAAGGTCCCCTGCATCGCGTCGCGGTGGCTCGCCCGGCGCCACGTAGGTGCGACCGAGAGGATCGCGTGCCAGGCGATCGCGCGGGCGAACATGGCCGCGCACATGACACCCAGGGCGGCCGCCACGAGACCCGGTTTGGAGGCCACCAGCGAGCCGGCCACGCGGGTCAGCCCCACACGCTGCAGGGCCAGCCCACCGAGCGTGGCGGCCGCGAGCGTGCTGGCGGCCAGACCCAGGCGGCGTAACGTGCGCTGGGCGCCGCGGTGGGCGCCGGGGGCCGGCTTGGGGGGACGCTCGTGGAGGCTCTGCAGGCGCTCGGCGGGGATCCTCGGCTGGCGGTCCGCCGGCGCCATCCCGTAGCGGACGGCCAGGCCGGCGACGGCGCCGCTGGGGGCGGCGATGCCACGGGCCCGCTCGTAGCACTCGGCCACCTCGGCGGCCACCGCCGGCCAGGCGAAGCGCTCCGCCCGCTCGCGGGCGTTCGTGGCCAGCCGCTCGCGGCGCGGCTCGTCCAGCGCGAGCCCCCGCAGGGCCTGGGCGAGGGCGAGGGCGTCGCCGGAGGGGACGAGCAGCCCGTCCACCCCGTCGCGGACCACGTCGCGGTAGCCCGGGATGTCGGAGGCCAGCACCGGTGTCCCGGCCGCGAACGCCTCCGTCAGCACCATTCCGAAGCTCTCCCCCCCCAGGGAGGGGGCGCACAGCACGTCTGCACCCTGCAGCTCGGCCAGCTTGCGCTGCTCGTCTACCTTGCCGAGCGCCTGCACGCCGCGGCCGTCGAGCATCATGTGGGCGACCTCCGCCTCGCGGGCGCCGACGATCGTGAGCGTCGCCGGGATCTGCTCGCGCAGGGCCTCGAAGGCCGCCAGCAGCACCGGCAGGCCCTTGCGCTCGACGGCCTGGCCGACGAACACGATCCGCAGCGGCTCCCCCGCCCGCCGTGGCTGCGCCACGACCTCGGCGGGGACCCGGACCCCGTTGGGGATCACCGCGTAGCGACCCCCATAGAAGCGGCGGGCCGTCCAGGCGGCGGCCTCCGAGACCGCGATCCGCGCGTGCAGGCGGTTCATCCGCCGGCGTCCCCCGAGCACGACCGCGGCCCCGCCGTTGGTGAGCAGGTTCTCGGAGTAGGTGTGGAAGGT
>DATJOU010000124.1:0-2988 GCA_035506775.1 Solirubrobacteraceae bacterium
CCCGAGACGGGCCGAGAGCACCTCCAGCGCGTGGCGCTCTGGGCCGTCGCCGACGATCGAGTAACGCAGCGTCGGGTGGCGCGGGCGCAGCACCGCCAGCGCCCGCAGCACGTCGGCGTGGCGCTTGCGGGCCACCAGGTGGGCGACGGTGACGAGCGTGGGGGTGCTGGGGCGCGAGCGGGCCGCATACCCGTGGTGAGCGGCGGTCTGCGCGGCGGGCGGACCCGGCGGCGGCGGCAGCGCGGCCCCGAGGTGGACGACCTGCGTGCGTCCCGCGCCCCGGCCCCGGGCCAGCTCGGCGACGCCGCGGCTGTTGGCGAGCACCAGCTGCGCGGCCCCCAGGCCGCGGGCCACCGCCCGCGCGCCGCGGGGCCCCCGCCAGGCCGTGTAGAGGACGTCCGCCCCGTGCTCGGAGACGATCAGCGGGGTGCGTGGGCTCGCGCGCCGGACCGCGTCCCCGGCGGGCACGGCGTTGTGGGCGTGGATCAGCTCGTAGGGGAACGAGCGCCGCATCCGCAGCAGGGCAAAGGCGAGCGTCGGGGCGGCCCAGGCGCCCCATCCGGGGTAGCCGCGCTCGCGGGGAGGGGACACGTAGGGGGCGTAGACCACCTCCAGCCCGTCGCGTGTCTGGTGGCGGGGCTCGGACAGCATCTCGGCCAGCGTCTCGCCGGCGTGGCCGATCCCTTCCGACAGCGCCGAGCGCGGCGGCACCACACGGTGCAGCACGATCACCCTCACCTCGGCGCCCGCGTCGCGGGTCGCCAGCGCCTGGCGGTGGGCCCAGATGCCCATCACCGGGTCGCGCCGGCTCGGGTAGAACTCGGCCACGATCGCGACCCGCGGACCGGGGGCCTGCTCGCTCACCAGTGGCGGTGCGTCGCGAGGGTGCGGGCGCTCTCCCGAGCCGGCAGGTGCGGCTGCTCGGAGAGGAAGGCGCGGGCCTCGGCCACGGCGCTCTCGTGCCCGTAGGCGGAGGCGACCGGTGCGGCGAGGTGCTCGACGGCGACGGCGTCCACGACGCCGCAGCGCCAGCCGTGCAGGCGGGCGAGCGCCGCCCAGTGTGCGTCCAGGCCCCACCCCATGCGCAGCGGCGGGAACGGGAGCAGGACCGGGAAGGTGGCCGCCGCGAAGGCGCTCACGGGACCGATCTCGACGAACCCGGTCTCGCGCACGACGCTGCCCGGATGACGGCGGGTGACCGGCCAGGCCGCATGCGAGCGCAGCCGGTGGGCGGGTTGGGCCAGCGCCAGCGAGAAGCGCTCGCAGAGGAACACGAACAGGTCCACGAAGCCGCGCGGCAGCTTCACGTCGTCGTCGATCACCAGCAGCCAGTCGTGGCCCTCGGCCGGGTGACGGGCGAGCAGCGAGTCGAGGTTCTCGAACTTGCCGGCGCTCCCGGCCGGGGAGGTGTGCAGCTCGACGTGGTGGCGCGAGCGCTCCAGCTCCCGCGCGATCGCGGCGCTCAGGGCGGAGTGCTCGGGACGCTGCACCGACAGCGCCAGGACGCTGCGGACGGGCATCGTGCGCGCCGCCCGGCGCAGGCGCGAGCGCCTGCCGCCGAGCACCTCGAGCGAGTCGATCGCGAGGTCGCCGGCGCCCCGCACGATCGCCCCCAGCCCGCCGACGGCCCCGCTGTGGCCGCTGAGGAAGTCGTCGCTCGGCTGGGTGTCGCTCGGCCGCCGGACACGGGCGGCGAGGGCTTCGCGCGTCCTGCCCGCGCTGTGGGCCACCATCACCAGCCCCGCCGGGCAGGCGTGCCTGAGCACGTGCCCGAGACAGCCCGCGAGCCTCCGCAGCTCGCCGGCGATCGAGGGCGCGACCCCGCGGCGCACGTCGAAGCGCCGCGCGGCCCGTCCGCGGGTCCAGGCGGTCGCGGACAGCGCCCGCAGCCGTGCGTCGGGGCCGGCGCGGCGGTGCTCCACGCGCGCGCGGGACAGGTACATGACGCGGCCCTCCCCCCGCAGTCGCAGCAGCCGTTCCTGCCACTCCTGCTCGTCCCCCCCGTGCTCGAGCGACACGTCGAACGGGCCGGCGAAGTCGAGGGCGGAGCGGCGGATCGCCATGTTGGCCCCCCAGGCCAGCTCGGCGGGCGTGTCGTCCCCGCCGAGGTCGAGGGTCGTGATCGGCGGCGCCTCGCGCCCGCAGCTGCGCGGCGCCGGGCCCTCCAGGGTGGCGATCACCGGTCCGGTGAAGACCTCCGCCTGCGGGTACTCGCGGGCGCCGTCCACGAGCGCCTGCAGCCAGCCGGGACAGGCGCGGATGTCGTCGTCCACGAACACCACCAGCTCACCGCCGGCGCGCTCGACGCCGGTGTTGCGGGCCGCGTTCAGGCCCAGCTGACCGGGATGGGGCTCGTAGCGGGCGCCCGCCCGCTCGGCCAGGGCCCGCACCGCGGGGGACTCGCCGGCGTCGTCCACCACGATCACCTCGGCGTCGCATTCCCCCGCCTGGGGCACGATCGAGCCCAGCGCCACCTCCAGGTAGGCGGGCCGTGAGCGCGTCGGTATGACCACGGAGGCGGCTGTCATTGGACTGCACCCTGCCACGGGCTCACGCAAGTCTAGGTTTGCCTCCTCGCCCCGCGTCGCCGTACCCTCCCCGCGTCGATGGTCCTGTTCCTCCACAACCGCTACCGCACCACCGGCGGCGAGGAGCGCGTGGTGGAGGACCTGGTGTGGCTCGTGCGGGAGCGGCTCGGGGAACGGGCGGAGCTGCTGGCGCGCGACTCGGCCGCGACCGGGCGGGCGCAGGCGGCCTTGGGGCTGCTGCGAGGCGGGCTCTCGCCGGGGGAGGTGGCCGGGGCCGTGCGGCGCGCGGGCGCCGGGGTGCTCCACGCCCACAACCTGCAGCCGAGCCTCGGCTGGCGGGCCCTGGCCGCCGCCCGTGGGGAGGGGGCGGGGGTGGTGCTGCACCTGCACCAGTACAGGCTCGTGTGCGCGGTCGGGGTGTGCTTCACCCGCGGTCGGGAATGCACCCGCTGCCACGGGC
>DATJOU010000125.1:0-4686 GCA_035506775.1 Solirubrobacteraceae bacterium
TCGCCGTGGGCGCAGCCCCCTAGCCCCTGATCAGCCCCAGCAGCTCGTCGCGGCGGCGCTCCATGTCCGCGCGCGAGACGAGCGACTCGAGGCACAGGCGCAGCAGCGGCTCGGTGTTCGACGAGCGGACGTTGAAGTGCCAGTCGGGGTAGTCGATCGAGATGCCGTCCAGGCGACCCTGCTTCGCGTCGCCGTAGCGGGCCGCGAGCTCCTCGATCTTGGCGCCCGGGTCCTCGACCCGCGAGTTGACCTCCCCGGAGATGAAGTAGCGCGAGCGGTACGGCTCCAGCAGGCCCGACATCGCCACCCCCTCGCGGGCCAGCAGCTCGAGGATCAGCAGCGCCGGCAGCGTCCCGGAGTCGGCGCAGTAGAAGTCGCGGAAGTAGTAGTGACCGGACACCTCGCCCCCGAACAGCGACCCCTCGGCCCGCATCCTGGTCTTGAAGAAGGCGTGCCCGACGCGGTTCACGAACGCCTCCCCGCCCGCCTTCGTGACGGTGTCGGGGACCGCCCACGAGGCCCTCACGTCGTAGAGGATGCTCTCGCCCGGGTGCCTGCGCAGCAGCGACTCGGCCAGCAGCGCCGTGAGGAAGTCCCCGGGCACGAACTCGCCGGTGTCGTCGATGAAGAAGCAGCGGTCGGCGTCCCCGTCCCAGGCGATCCCGAGGTCGGCCCCCTGCTCGCGCACCTGCTCGACGATGAAGCGCCGGTTCTCCTCCAGCAGGGGGTTGGGTTCGTGGTCGGGGAAGTTCCCGTCCGGCGTCCAGTAGGTCTTCACCAGGTCGAGCCCGAGCCCGTCCAGCAGCGGCCCCACGAGCGGCCCGGCCATGCCGTTGGCGCCGTCCACCACCACCTTCAGCCTCTTTCCCCTCCTGACGGCGTCGGGGTCGATGAACCCCAGCACCGTCTCCTGGAACCCGCTCCGGAGGTCCACCGGCTCGACCGTCCCCGGCTCGGCGACGCCCGCGCCCGACGCCGGCCCGCCGTCGTCGCCGTCGAGCATCGCTTCGACCTCCCGGCGGATGTCCTGGATGCCCTCGTCCCCGGACAGCGCCAGCGCCCCCTCCCGCATCAGCTTCACGCCCGTGTACGGCTTCGGGTTGTGCGAGGCGGTGCACATCAGACCGCCGTCGAGCTCCCGCGAGCCGACGAGGTAGTAGACCATCTCGCTGCCCACCATCCCCGCGTCGAGCACGTGCACCCCCTCGGCCACCATCCCGTCGCGGTAGCGGGCCGCGAGCTCGGGGGCGGTGAGCCGCATGTCGTGCCCCATCCCCACCCGCAGCTGGGAGCTCGCCCTGCCCGACAGCCGCCCGAGCACCCTCGCGAAGGCCCTTCCGATCAGCTCCGCGAGGTCGGCGTCGATCTGCTCGCCGTACAGCCCCCGGATGTCGTAGGCCTTGAAGATCTCCGGGTCCACGCGCTCGCCCACGGGGCTCATCCTTACACTGGAGGCATGTCAGGGCATTCCAAGTGGGCTTCGATCAAGCACAAGAAGGCCGTCGTGGACTCGCGCCGCGGGGCCGCCTTCTCGAAGTTGGTCCGGGCCATCACCGTGGCCGCCCGCGACGGCGGCGCCGACCCCGTCGGCAACCCGGCGCTCGACCTCGCGATCCGCAAGGCCAAGGAAGCGTCGATGCCGAAGGACAACATCGAGCGGGCGATCGCCAAGGGCGCGGGCGGCGGCGCCGAGGCCGACGGCATCGAGAGCGTGATGTACGAGGGCTACGGCCCGGGCGGCGTGGCCCTGCTGGTCGAGACGCTGACCGAGAACCGCAACCGCACCGGCTCGGAGGTCCGCCACATCTTCTCCAAGAACGGCGGCAGCCTCGGCGAGCCCGGGTCGGTGGCCTACCTGTTCGACAAGAAGGGCGTGATCGTGATCGACGGCTCTCGCTACTCCGAAGACCAGCTGATGGTGGCGATCGAGGCCGGGGCGGAGGACATCACGGCCGACGAGGACGTGTTCGAGGTCGTCACCGAGCCGGCCGACTTCACGGCCGTCCGCCAGGCCCTCGAGGACGGGGGCGTGGAGATGGAGAGCGCCGAGATGGTGTTCCGGCCCTCGAGCCTCGTGCCGGTGGACGAGGGCCAGGCCGGCAGGCTGATGCGGCTGATCGACACACTCGAGGAGAACGACGACGTGAACGCCGTCCACGCCAACTTCGACGTCCCCTCCGAGGTCCTCGAGCGCGTCGCCGGCTGATGACCCCCCGCCCGCCGGTGGTGATCCTCTGCGGCGGGCGGGGCACCCGCCTGCGAGCCCACTCCAGCGAGGTCCCCAAGCCGCTCGTCGAGATCGGCGGGCGCCCGATCGTGTGGCACGTGATCCGGCTGTACGCCGCCCAGGGCTTCGACCGCTTCGTGCTCGCGGCCGGCTACCGGGGCGAGCTGATCGAGCGCTTCGCCGAGCGTGAGCCCTGGCCCGACGGGGTCGAGGTGCGGGTCCTCGACACCGGGGCCGACACCGAGACCGGCGGGCGGGTGGCCGCGGCCGCCCGCCATCTGGCGAGCGAGGAGCGCCTGTGCGTGACCTACTCCGACGGGCTCGCCGACGTGGACCTGGCCGAGCTGCTGCGCTTCCACCACGCCCACGGCGGCCCAGCCACGGTGACGGTCGTGCGTCCGCGGCTGCAGTTCGGCGTGGCCCTCCTGGACGGGGAGGACCGCGTGCTGGCGTTCGAGGAGAAGCCCCGCTCCGAGCACTGGATCAACGGCGGCTTCTTCTGCTTCGAGCGCCCCTTCCTCGACCGCCTGGCACCCGACAGCGTGCTGGAGCGAGAGCCGCTCGCAGGACTCGCCTCGGCCGGCGAGCTGCGTGCCTTCCGCCACCACGGCTTCTGGCAGTGCATGGACACCCTCAAGGACGCCCTCTCGCTGAACGAGCAGTGGGATTCCGGCCGTGCCCCCTGGCGGCTGTGGGACGCGGCCGCGGAAGACGCGCCCGCCGGCGGCGTGGGCGCTAGCCGCCCTCCGCTCGTCGCATCCTGAACAGCGCCACCGGCTCGCGGATCCCCTTCAGCCGCCGCTGGCCGGCGAACGAGGCGCGGAAGCCGCTGCCGACCGATTCGTAGAGCAGGCCGTCCACCAGCAGGCTGCTGGGACGGGCCACCGAGGTGATGCGGCTGGCGAGGTTGACGGGCTGCCCGAACCAGTCCCCGGCCCGCGCGAGCGCCGATCCGAGGGCCGCCCCGGCCCGCAGCTCGGGGAAGTCGCCGCCCTCCCCCTCGGCCACGTCGATCAGCCCCAGCGCCGTCTCCAGCAGCGGCTCGGGGTCGGGCGAGGCCAGCATCACGGCGTCCCCGATCGTCTTCACCAGCCGCACCGGCGGCGAGGCGACCTCGAGCGCGATCGCTTCCAGTCGCGTGGCGAGGCGGCCGAGCTCGTCCGGGGGCACTTCCTCGCCCAGCCTGGTGAAGCCCACCAGGTCCGCGAACCCGATCGCCACCCTCCGCGATCCGGGCAGCCGCCCCCCGTCGCGCTCGGCGGCCCCCACGATCTCGGTCTCGGTGGCGTGGCGCAGGTGCAGGGCGAGGATGTCGCTCATCAGCGGGTCCACCATCGGGTACAGGCGGGCCACCGTCTCGCCGTAGTGCTGGGCCAGCTCCTGCTCGCTGATCCCGGCGTGGAGCACCAGCTTCAGCGGCAGCGCCCGCATCGCTTCGGCGGCCTGGCCGAGGCCGCGGCCGAGCACCCGCAGCAGCTCCAGCAGGTCCTCCTCGGTGATCCCGGCCTCGGTCGCCACCAGGCTGCGCCGGGCCGCCTCGACGTCGTTCTCGGTGAAGGCCGCTTCGCCGGGCTCGGGGATCGGCAGCCCCATCGCCCGCCGCGAGTCGAGCAGGAACCGCAGGCTGACCCCGCTGCGCTCGGCCACCTGCTCGGCGGTCAGCGACCGCGGCCCCCCGATCACCCGGTCGGCGAGCAGGAACACGAGCCGCCCGCTGTCGGCGCTGCGGTGCAGTTCCTCGAGCGGCACCCCCTGGCCGGCGAGCTGGCGCAGCAGCGCCAGGCGCTCCTCGCGCTCGGCCCCCTCGAGCCCGTCGAGCAGGCCCTCCGCCGCGAAGTCGATCTCCTCGCCAGCCATCGCCGCCGGCCAGCGTACGACAGGCAGGCGTCCGGGCAGCCGCGCAGAATCACTGACCGTGATCGTGCTCGGCGTGGACCCCGGCCTTGCGAGCACCGGCTACGGCGTGGTGGAGCGCCGCCGGGGCCGTCTGCTGGCGCTCGACGGGGGGGTGATCGAGACCGCCTCCGGGCTCCCCCAGGAGCGCAGGCTGGCCGACATCCACGCCGCGGTGGAGGAGCTCCTGCAGGAGCACCGCCCGCAGGCGGTGGCGCTCGAGCAGCTGTACTTCGGCCAGAACGTCCGTACCGCCTTCGCCGTCGGGCAGGCCCGCGGAGTGGTGATGCTGGCGGCCGGCCAGCGGGGGCTGGATTGCTTCAGCTACACCCCCCAAGAGGTCAAGGGGGCGGTGTGCGGCAACGGGCGGGCCCCCAAGGACCAGGTCGGGCGGATGGTGGCCGCGCTGCTGTCGCTCGCCGAGGAGCCACGCCCCGACCACGCCGCCGACGCGCTGGCGGTGGCCGTGTGCCACGTCAACCGGGCCCCGCTGGCGCTGGCGCTGGCGGGCGCCGGGGCCGGGGCGGGCGCGCGTGCGGGGGCGGCGCGATGATCGACCTGCTCCA
>DATJOU010000126.1:0-5536 GCA_035506775.1 Solirubrobacteraceae bacterium
GTGACGCGGGCGTCCGGCGGGGCCGTTCCGTCTACAGGACTTCGCGGTGCGTGCCGAAGAGAAACGGAGAGTCCTTCCGGTACCTCGCCAGTGTCCAGGTTGAACGAAGAGCCCACGGTCGAACGTGGGACGCTGATGGGCCGCTTGCGAGGGCGCCCGCTCCTCGCGTGCGCGGTCGTGCTCGCCGCGGGGCTGGCCGGAGGGGCGACGGCCGTCGCGGCGTCGGCTCTGTCCGCCGGGCTCCCGGGGCTCAAAGTAACGGTCCCGAGCACCGAAGTCTCGGTCGGGGGTGTTCACGTGACCACTCCCGGAGTGACCGCCACGGTACCGAGCGTCGGGCTCACCACGACGGTCCCCGCACCAACCAGCGAACCCGAACTTCCGGTGACGACGACGACACCGGCGGGTGGCGAACACGGCGGTGTCACCGCCACCACCGGATCCAGCGGGTCCACGCCGGCGAGCACGCAGACGACCGCCTCCAAGGGCGCCGCTGCCACTCCGGACACGTCCCACCCGGCCCAGTCCTCGCCCACCCGTATCACCGGCGACGCCGTATCAGGGGCTCGGCGGGCGAGCGTTCGGCGCAGCGCCGCCGGGCAACCCGAGCGCTCGGTGAGCGGGACCAGCGCAGCGACCGCACCTGCCGCAAGGACCCGTGCGCCCAGCACCCATGACCTCGGAGCGGCTCCGGCTGCACCGCGGCGAGACGACACCGGCAACCCCTTGTCCGCGGTCGGCGGGGCGCTCTCGCTTCCGCTCCCGGTCCCCGACTGGAGCAAGCCGATCATCCTGCTGCTGCTGTTGGCCGCAATCGGGCTAGCGCTCCGCTGGTTGCTGACGGCACGCCGCGCCAAGCGCTTGGAAGCCCAGCGGGCCGAGCTACTGGGAGACCTGCGGGCGATGCAGGCCGCGCTGGTGCCCGCGGTCCCCGCCGACATCGCCTCTCTGGGCCTGTCGGTCGCCTATCGCCCGGCCGACGGGGCCGCCGCGGGAGGGGACTTCTACGACGTCTTCGAGCTCGACCCCGGGCGGGTGGGGCTGGTCCTCGGGGATGTCTGCGGTCACGGTCGCCAGGCGCTCGAGCGTGCCGCCCTGACCCGCTACACGGTACGCGCCTATCTGCAGGCGGGCCTCGCTCCCCGTGCCGCACTGGCGCTCGCGGGGGACGTGCTCGCGGACGCCACCTCCTGCGAGTTCGCAACGGTGATGGCGGCGATCTACGAGCCCCCCACGGGCCGGCTCACCTACGCCTCCGCAGGACACCCCGCCCCGGTCGTGATCGGGGACGCGATCCCGGAACCCGTCGGCCTGTGTTGCTCGCCGCCCGTCGGCGTGGGACTTCCGACGGGCGCCCGCCAGAGCGCCATCGCGGTGTCGGCGTCCAGCGTGGTGTGCTTCTACACCGACGGCCTCACCGAGGCCAGATGTGAGGACGGCCTGCTGGGAGTCGAGCGACTCACTCAGCTGCTCGGCGGTGTGGGCCCGGCGGCGTCGAGCGCCGATCAGCTGCTGCGGCGCGTGACGGACGATGCCACCCGCACACCGGACGATATGGCCGCCTGCATCCTCACCCCCCGGGTGTGCAGCCGATCCGGCCCCCGGGTCGAGGAACTCGAGCTGGACCGTGAGACGCTCGCGGCTGGACAGCCGGAGCGGTTTCTCGCCGCTTGCGGGATCCCGGGGCCAGAGATCGCGGAGCTCCTGGAACGTGCCGGGATCGTTCTGCGAGGACACGCGAAGGCGGTCCTGCGTGTCGAGCTGTCACGAGAAGGCGTGACGGCGTCCACGGCGCCGGGTGAACCCCACACCCTCGGGCGCCGCGACGCGAGCCCGAACGGCAGCGTCGTGTCACCACGGGTCACGCCCGTTCAGGTCTGACGGGCCGCCATCCGCTTTGCCTCCCGGCGCGGGTTGACCGTTCGTCCACTCGCGCGAGCCGGTCCCGGACTACGGGTAATTCCGAAGTCACGAGATCTGTAAACGCGGGGCCTTCTCGCGGGTCGCGCTCTCAGGAGGTTTGAACGTTGCATCTACAAAGCCGTTCCACGATGCGGAAGGCAATTCCCACGGGTGGTGGCGTACTACTGCCGTCGCTGGTGGTACTAG
Source organism: Solirubrobacteraceae bacterium (assembly GCA_035506775.1). Classification (GTDB taxonomy): domain Bacteria; phylum Actinomycetota; class Thermoleophilia; order Solirubrobacterales; family Solirubrobacteraceae; genus Palsa-744. The sequence goes on from DATJOU010000126.1 coordinate 2,110, forward strand.
CCGCCGCATTCTCCGTAGTCCTTCCCGTCGCACCGGCATCGGCAACCACGGCGCCGGCCGAAACAGTCGCCATCCCACCGGCGGCGACCGAAGAAGTGGTCGGAGCTATCCCGCTCGAAGACCTCAACGTCGCCGAACTGTCCGAATTGCTGGCAAAGCGCCCGGGCCTGAAAAGTCTGCCCGAAGGCACTCTCCGGAGCGCCTTGGAAGAACTGCTCGCCGCGCTCGCCAAAGAGGGCGTCACCGTCGAAGGTCTTGGTGAACCGGGTGAAATCGTGCCGGAGCTCGAAGCGACGCTCAAAAAACTGCTGTCGCCCTCGGAACTGATCGGACTGCTGAAAGGCCAGAACCTGACGGAACTGTTGACGAACGCACTCGGGTCGGTCGAACCCAAAAAGCTGGTCGCCGAACTCGTCACGGGCTCCGAAAACCCTGGCGAAGTCGTCACCCAGGCGCTGTCGGCGGTCAACCCCGAAAAGCTCGAATCGGCGGTCGGCAGCACGCTCGCCGGCGAACCGTTCTCGACCACCACGGTGGGTGAACTCGCCAACTCGTCCGGGACCACCGAGCAAGGCTTCACCGAAGCGCTCGGCACGAGCTCCGAACAGCTCCCACCGACCGCGATGGCGCTCACGGCGCCGCTCACCGACGGCAAGACCCTCGGCGTACTCGACGGCACCGAAGGCCTCACCCTGGCCACCCTCGAAGGTGCCGAGGGCGGCGTCGGAGGCCTCGGCGGCTCCGGCGGTGTCGGTGGCATCGGCGGTAGGGGCGGCGCCGGCAGCGCGGGCGGGACGAGCTCCGGCGGAGCCGGCGCATCCGGATCTCCGACCACCGTCGTGATCGACGCCCCCGGTCCCTCTGGTCCGAGCACGACCGGGTCGAGCGCCACGGTGGGCAAGGTCAAGGTGATCAGCCGCAAGGTCCACAATGGCATCGCCTCGGTGGTCGTGCAGGTTCCGGGCCCCGGCCGCCTGACCCTGTCCGGGCACGGCGTCAAGAGCGTCAGCCGGCAGACCGACGCCGGTGAGCGGGTGACGGTCAAGACCAGCCTCACGAAGGCCGGAGTGGCTTCTCGGAGCCGTCACCGTCACGGGATCGCCGTTCAGTTGAAGGTGGACTTCAAGCCCGTCAGCGGACCATCCTCCGCGGCGAACACCACCGTCCGGTTCGGTTAGCGAGCGAACCGGAGCCATAGCGGGGCCGGGATCCGCCGTGGGACCCCGGCCCCGCAGTGATGGGGCCGAACCTACAGCCCTATTTCGGTTTCTTGAACAGGAAGCGGTCCGACGTGGTGACCGCGCTGGTGCCGTTCGGCGTAGTGACCGTTACGTCGACCACCCCTTCCGCCTCTTCGGGCACGGTGGCCACGACCTTGGTGGCGGACACCACTTCCACCGCCGTGGCTTCCACCAACCCGAACAGCACCGTGGTGGTGCCGAGCGTGAAGCCGGAGCCCTTGATCGTCACTTTCTTGCCGGTCCAGCCTTTGGGCGGGGACAGCTTGGTGACGACCGGTGGCCCTTCCGCGGGGGTCGTGAATTTGAAGTTCCCGCCGAAGGTGGTCCCGAACGAGTTCCCGGCCACGATCCGGTAGTCGTAGGTCGTCGCCGGGGCGAGGCCGGTCAGCAACGCCGAGACCGCGACGGGGGTTTCCCCGCTGCCCGGAAGCGACGCGCAGGGGATGCGATGCCCATAGGCGTTGGAGGTCCCCCATTCGAATTCGCACAACGTCACGTTCGCGGCACCCGGGTTGACGGTCGCGTTCAGCTGCGCGCTCTGATCGGTCACGTGCGAGGGCCCCTGGGTGGCGGTCTTCGGTACGGTCGGGAACGTGGTGAATTTTTTGTGGCCTCCGGTCGCCACACCCAACGCGTTGGTGACGACGATGCGGTAGTAGTAGGTCGTACTTTCCGCCAGTTTGGTGATTTCCGCCGACACGTTCTGGGCGTTTTCACCATTGCCCGTCGGCAGCGATTTGCACGGGACCTTGGTCCCGTACAGGATGGTTGGCCCGTATTCGAATTCACAGGTCAGGATTTCGCTCCCGCGGGCGTTCACGACCGCGTTGAGCGTCGCCGATTCGCGCCCTATTTCGGACGCGCCTTCCGTCGAGGTCGTGGGTTCGCGCGGTGGAGTCCGGAAATGTGTCACGGAGCCGAGTTCGGCGCCGTGGGAGTTTTCGGCTTCGAGCCGGTAGTAGTAGGTGGTGCGTTCTGCGAGACCGGTTGCGTGGGCGCTCACTTTGACATTCGCTTCACCTCCGCCCGGAGAGTTCGCGCATGGCACGCGGGCCGCGGATTCGAAGTTCTGCGAGGTGCTGTACAGGAATTCACATCTGGTCACGTTGGCGTCGTTCGGGTTCACCTGACCGTTGAGCGTGGCCGCGCTCTTGCCGACGTTGGTGGCGCTCCCGGCGACGATCGTCGGCCGGGTGGGGAGCGTGGTGAACGACTTCACCGGCACCCCTATGCCTTCGCCGTATTCGCTCACGGCCACGATCCGGAAGTAGTACTTGGTGCTTTCTTTCAGCCCGACGATCGATGCGAACACGTCCTGGTAGTTTTCGCCCCCTTCGGGGAGCGACCCTTCGCACGGCGTCGTTTCGGTGAGTTCGGTCGGCGAGGTACCCCATTCGAATTCGCATTCGGTGACGATTGCGTTGTTGGGGTCGACCAGGGCCTTGAGGACCGCGGAGGTCTTCCCCACCACGACCGGCGCCTGGTTCAGCACCGCCGGCGGTGCTTCTTCTCCTTCTGCGTGCGCCAGCGCCGGCAGCATCAGCGCGAACAACGCCGCCGCCACCAGAGCCCCCGCAATCGCCGTGGTCCGCGCGCGCGGACCACCGCGGTGAGCCGATCCCTGTGTCGCGACGCCTGCCGCGTCCGACCCGACGAGCCGATCGCCCATGACCGTACCTCCCCCGTCTTGCTCCCTCGTTTCCCGCGATCCACCGGGCGGGGTGGCCGCGGACGTGCCCGAACGCTACCCGCACGCGCAGCCTGAAGTCAATAGAGCGCGCGACCCGTTAACAACGGCCACGCGCGGTGACGCGGTGACGCGGGCCGCCGGGGCCACCAGGGCCGGCCGGGGCCGCCAGGGCCGCCGCGGCCGGGCGGGGGGCAACCGCCGGCGTCGCGCGCCGGCTTCAGTGGACGATGGGGCCGGTTTCGACCGCTTCGAATTCGGACCCCGGGACCTGCTTGATCTGTTCGAGGTCGTCGTCGTTCCACCCGGGGTTCGGAGCGCCGGTGATGAACCACGGCGAGCCGTTGTCGGCCACGATCAACCCGAAGCGCTTGAGCGCTTCGAGGATCACCAGCGACTGGCCGTGGAAGCCCGCCAGGCTGTAGCTCGCCTTCAAGCGCAGGCGCAACCCCATCGGGGGCAGGGCGGGGTTGGTGCTCGAAGAGGCGAAGTGGGTCGC
>DATJOU010000127.1:0-4830 GCA_035506775.1 Solirubrobacteraceae bacterium
TGCCCTCGTCGATCAGCTCGCCGAGGTTCTCGCGGGCGGTCCGGCGCCCGTGCTCGTGCCGGCGGGCGACCGCGTCCGGGCGTGCCGGGTCAAGGCCGGTCTCGTGGCGCTCGCGGACGGCCTGCAGGTCGGCCCGCTCACCCTCGGGCTCGCCGCCGCCCAGCGGCGCCCCGTCGGCGCCGGGCGTCCCGAGGCCGGCCGCGTCGGCCGCTCCCTCCCGGGCACGGGGCTCGAGCGTCGCCAGCAGCTGGCCCTCGCTGACGGCTTCCCCGACCGCCACCGCCAGCTCGCGGACGACCCCGTCCACCTCGGCCAGCACCTCGTGCTCCATCTTCATCGCCTCCAGCACCACCACGGGCGCGCCCGCCCGCACGCGGTCCTCGGCCCCCAGGGGGAGCGCGACGACGACCGCGTCGAACGGCGCCAGCACGGGGTGTGCCACCGGATCGCTCACCGGCAGATCATCCCCGACGGCGGGCGGGCGTGGCTCCCGCAGCAGGGACTAGCATCCGGACGATGGCTGCCCAGCCGCAACCCGCGGGCGCCCGGCGGGAGTCGCTGAAGGAGCTCCTGATGCAGGCTCGCGCCTGCCAACGCTGCCCCGAGCTGGCCGCCACCCGCAAGACGGTCGTGTTCGGGTCGGGCAACGCCGACGCCGAGCTGATGTTCGTGGGGGAGGCCCCAGGCGCCAGCGAGGACGAGCAGGGGATCCCGTTCGTGGGGCGCGCGGGGCGGCTGCTGGAACAGCTGCTCGAGGAGATCTCGCTCGAGCGCTCGGGGGTGTGGATCTGCAACGTGCTGAAGTGCCGCCCACCCGGCAACCGCGACCCCCAGCCGGTCGAGATCGAGAACTGCCAGGAGTACCTGCTGCGCCAGGTCGAGCTGATCGAGCCGACCGTGATCTGCACGCTCGGCAACTTCTCGACCAAGCTGCTGCGCGGAGACCCGACCGGGATCACCCGCCTGCACGGCCAGCCCGAGGTGCTGGTGCTCGGGTCGCGGGCGGTGCGGCTGTACCCGATCTACCACCCGGCGGCGGCCCTCTACACGCCGCGGATGCTGCAGACGCTGCGGGAGGACTTCGCCCGCATCCCGGAGCTGCTGGCAGCCGGGGCCCCCGAGCAGCCCCCGCCCCAGCCGCCCACGCCGTTCCCAAAGGCCGCCCGCCGGCTGGCCGGGTCCGACGAGTCCGTGGAGGCGCAGGGCGATCGGCCCCCCGAGCCGGCCCCGCCGGAGCCCGAGGCCGAGGCGGCCTCGACCGAGCAGCTGGGCCTGTTCTAGCTCCGCGCGAGCGTCCCACGAGGGACCGCGGACCGCCCCCCGGGACCGTGTCCAGGCCGCTCCTGGACGCAATTTCGGACCCGTTTCGGGCCACAAATGAGCTTTATTTGCAGGACTTTCCGGGGTGCCGGCGAAACCCCGTGTCCAGCAGGCCCTAAAGTCGAATGCAGGGACTGCCGATGAAGGTCCTGTCTCCATCCCTCCAGGAGTAAACGACCGGCCCGCGCCCCCCATTCTCCCGCGGGTCGGTCTTTTTTTGTGCCCGTACCCGGTTCCACCGCTGCCGGCCGGGTGGCTCTAGGCTCCTGATGTGCCGAGCCGCACGATCCACAGCTCCTCCGCAGAGCAGACCGAAGCCCTCGGGGCCGAGCTCGCGCGGCGGCTGAGCCCGGGCGACGTGGTGCTCGTCCGGGGGGAGCTGGGGGCCGGCAAGACGACGCTCGTGCGGGGGGCGGCGCGGGAGCTCGGCGTGAGCCAGCCCGTCACCAGCCCGACGTTCACGATCGGAAACCGCTACGCGGCCGGGACGATCACCGTCTCGCACCTCGACCTGTACCGGATCGCATCGCTCGACGGAGAGTACCCCGACCTGCTCGCCGACTATCTCGGCGAGGACCGGATCGCCTTCGTCGAGTGGCCCGAGGACGGCGCCCCCGAGCTGGCCGGCGCGCGGGTGCTGGTGAGGATCAGCCACCGGGGCAGCGACCGGCGCGAGCTGGAGGTCGAGGATCGCGGGGGCCGCCCGGCGTGACCGTGCTGGGCCTCGACACCGCCACCGCCTCCACCGCGGTGGGACTGCGGCTCGCCCGGGGGACGGTGTTCGAACGGCGCGACGACCCGCCGGCGGGCGCCCATCCGGGTCACGCCACGCGGCTGCTGGGGATGGTCGCCGAGCTGCTCGAGCAGGCCGGCGGCTCGTGGCAGGAGATCCAGCGGATCGCGGTCGGGGTGGGGCCGGGCACGTTCACCGGCCTGCGCGTCGGCGTCGCCACCGCCCGCGGGCTGGCCCATTCGCGCGGGATCCCGCTGGTCGGCGTCTCGAGCCTGCAGGCGCTCGCGCTCGGCGCCCTGGATGGCGGCGCCGGCGAGCGCGAGGGGGAGGCGCCGTCCGTGGTGCTGGCGGTCATCGACGCGCGCCGCGGTGAGGTGTTCGCGGCCCCCTACGAGCGCGCCGGGGCAGGTCCGCCGCGGGCGCTGGGAGCTGCGGTCGCGATCGCGCCCGAGCGGCTGACGGAGCTGACGACGGGACGGGGTCCCGACGCGGGCGGGTGGCTGCTGGTCGGCGACGGGGCGGAGCGCTACCGCGAGCTGCTCGCCGGCGCCGGGTTGCGTGTCGCGGCGGCGGACTCGCCGCTGAACCGGATCTCCGCGGGTGCGATCTGCGAGCTCGGCGCGGGCGCCCCGGAGCCCCCAGGCGACGGGAGGGCGCTGCCCGACTACGTCCGCCGCCCCGACGCGGAGCTAGCCTTGGAGGGCGCCTAGGCGCACGACGCCCTCCGGGGGACACCGCAGATGAGCGAACCGACACTCTCACAGCAGCCCGGCCCATTGCCGCCCGGGATCGAGATCCGCCGCCTGAGCTACCCCGACCTGCCCCAGGTGACCGCGATCGAGCGGCGCGTGTTCCCGACCCCCTGGTCGCTGGCGATGTTCGTGCTCGAGCTGTCGAAGGCCTCGGGCATCTGCCTGGCGGCCGTCGAAGGGGAGCGGCTGGTGGGCTACCTGATCTGCTCCCGCTACGACACCGTGTGGCACGTGATGAACGTGGCCGTCGACTCCGACCACCAGCGCAAGGGGCTCGCCTCCGCGCTGCTCGGGGAGCTGTACGAGCGGGTCGGCGACGACAATGCCCGCTTCACGCTCGAGGTGAGGCCCTCCAACCACGTCGCCATCCACCTCTACGAGCGCGAGGGCTTCCGTGCGGCCGGACTGCGCCGGCGCTACTACCAGGACAACGGGGAGGACGCCCTCGTGATGTGGCGCACGCCCGCCACCCTGGCGGGTTCGCTCGAGGACGTGCCCAACGCCTCCCCGCCGTGAGCATCCTCGCGCTCGAGACGAGCTGTGACGATACCTGCGCGTCGGTCCTGGATCCGGACGGGACGATCCGCTCCAACGTGATCTCCTCCCAGGAGCAGCACTCCCGCTTCGGAGGGGTGGTCCCCGAGATCGCCTCCCGCCACCACCTCGAGCTGATCGACGCGGTCGTGGACGAGGCGCTCGGCCGGGCCGGGAGCGACCTCGAGCAGGTGGAGCTGGTGGCGGCCACCCAGGGCCCCGGCCTGATCGGGGCGCTGCTCGTGGGACTGTCGAGCGCGAAGGCGATCGCGGCCGCCAGGGAGCTCCCGTTCGCCCCCGTGGACCATCTACAGGGGCACGTGGCGGCGAACTTCGTGCGCGCCGACGGCGGTCCCTTCGAGCCGCCGTTCGTGTGCCTGATCGCCAGCGGTGGCCACACGCTGCTGACCCGGGTGGCAGGTCACGACGGCTTCGAGGTGATCGGCACCACGCTCGACGACGCCGCCGGCGAGGCCTTCGACAAGGGGGCCAGGATGCTCGGCCTCGGCTATCCCGGGGGAGCCGCCCTTGAGCGGCTGGCGGCCGGGGGGGACCCGCAGGCGTTCTCGTTCCCGGGTTCGCCCGGGGAGAGCCGGCGGGGACGGTCTCCGTCGCGGGCGGCCTTCGCCGAGGGGCTCGACTTCTCCTTCGCCGGCGTCAAGACGGCTCTGCTGTACAGGCTGCGGGAGCTCTCCGAGCGGGAGCGGGAGCAGCGGGCCGCGGACCTGGCGGCCTCCTACCAGGCGGCGATCGTCGAGAGCCTCGTGTCGCGCACCGAGCGGGCGCTGGCCGCCAGTGGAAGCCAGCGCCTGGCGGTCGGCGGGGGGGTGGCGGCCAACGGCGAGCTGCGCCGCCGCCTGGGGGAGCTCGACGTCGAGCTGCACGTGCCCGAGCGGTCGCTCTGCACCGACAACGCGGCGATGATCGCCAGCGCGGCCCGCTTCGGCGAGCAGCTCGAGTATCCCCGCTACCTGGCGCTCGACGCCTACGCCAGCGGCGAGCGTCCCTAGAGGACCGGGGATGGCGCTGGTGACGGTCTATTCCAAGCCCGACTGCCACCTCTGCGAGCAGGCCGTCCAGGCGCTGCGGGCGCTGCAGCCGGAGCTGGGGTTCGAGCTGCAGGAGCAGGACATCCGCGACCGGGACAGCCTCCACCGCGCCTATTTCGAGCGGATCCCGGTGATCGCGCTCGACGGCGAGGAGCTGTGTGAATACTTTCTCGACGAGGCCCTGCTGCGAGAGCGACTAGAGTCACGGCGATGAGCTACGGAGAGTCCATCAGCGGGGGGGTGGAGCAGGTTCGGGACGGAGCCCCCGGCTCAAACGACCGTCTCTCGCTGGGCGTGGCGGCCCGCCTGTCGCGCTACCTGCAGGTGCTGACGCAGGCGCGCAAGATCGGCAAGGAGACGATCTCCAGCCAGGAGCTGGCGGACTACACGCACGTCAACTCGACCCAGATCCGCCGTGACCTCTCCGGGTTCGGCAAGTTCG
>DATJOU010000128.1:0-7907 GCA_035506775.1 Solirubrobacteraceae bacterium
GTAGTCGCTGTCGTTGGCGATCCTCACGGCGTCGTCCTCGTCGTCGTAGGGCATGATCGCCAGCACCGGGCCGAAGATCTCCTCGCGGGCGATCGTCATCTCGGGGGTGACCTCGCTGAACACGGTCGGCCGCACGAAGTAGCCGCGGTCGAGCCCCTCGGGCGGCTCCTCGCCGCCGATCACGAGCTTGGCGCCCTCCTCGACACCCCGGCGGATGTAGCCGCGCACGCGTTCGCGCTGCACGTCGGACACCAGCGGGCCGAGCTGGGTGGATTCGTCGAACGGCTCCCCCACGACCGTCTGCGACGCGGCCGCGGCGGCGATCTGCTCGACCTGCTCGAGCTTTGTGCGGGGGACGAGCATGCGCGTCAGGGCCGAGCACGTCTGGCCCGAGTTGAAGTAGCACTTCTCGATCCCGTTGACGACCGCCTTCTCGAGGTCGGCGTCGTCGAGGATGATGTTGGGCGACTTGCCCCCCAGCTCGACGGCGACCTTCTTGATGTTGGCGGCGGCGAGCTCGCTGACCCGCCTGCCGGCACGGGTGGAGCCGGTGAACGAGACCATGTCGATCCCGGGGTGGGCGGCGATCGCCTCACCGACCACCGGGCCGTAGCCCGTGACGAGGTTCAGCACCCCGGCCGGCACCCCCACCTCGTCGAAGATCTCGGCCAGCACGAACGCCGTCAGCGGCGTCACCTCGCTCGGCTTCAGCACCACCGTGCACCCCGCCACCATCGCGGGGGCCACCTTGGCGGCGATCTGGTGCAGGGGGTAGTTCCACGGCGTGATCGCCCCCACCACCCCGACCGGCTCGCGCACGACCAGCGAGTTGCCGATCTGCTGCTCCCAGGGGATGTGCTCGGCGATGTGCTGCATCGAGCCGAAGTCCATGATCGGCAGGCCGGCCTGCACCATCAGCGCCAGGGAGATCGGCGACCCGAGCTCCTGCGCGATCAGGCCCGCGATCTCCTCCTGGCGCTCCTGGAGCTTGACCGAGACGGCAGCCGTCAGCCCCACTCGGTCCTCGAGCGGCGTGGTGCTCCACGCCTCGAAGGCGGTGCGGGCGGCAGCCACGGCGCGGTCCACGTCGGCGGGGGTGCCCTCCGGCACGCGACCCATGACCTCCTCGGTGGCCGCGTTGATGACCTCGATCGTGTCCTGCGACGAGGGCTGGACCCAGTCGCCGCCGATGTAGAACTGGTCGCGCTCGATGAGCGTGGGCGTGGTGGTCATGCCGTCACCTCCTGTCGTGCCGGGGCGGGCGAGGTGCTCGCCGCCTCGACGATGTTCTCGGCGGTTCGCGAGGCGAGCGCCATGATCGTGATCATCGGGTTGGTCCCTGAGGACGTCGGGAACGCCGAGGCGTCCCCGATCCACACCCCCGGCGTGTCGTGCAGCTCGCCGCTCGGCTTGGCGACGCTCGTCTGCGGATCGCGACCCATGCCGCAGGTCCCCATCTGGTGGGCGGCGAACATGCGCAGGCCCCCGGCGCGCACCGGCAGCCGCTGCACTCCGGCGATGAAGGCGTCGAGGTCGTCGCCCACCCGCCATTCGGGCGATCCCTGGGCGAGGACGCGAACGCGGCGCGCGCCCCCGGCGACGTGCGTGCGGACCATGACCTCGAGGCCGTGGGCCACGTTGCGCAGGTCCAGCGGGTCGCTCATCGCGTACCACGGCACCGCCATGCCCTGCTCGTCGACCGTCACCTGCCCGTGGCCGCGGTCGCGGGTGAGCGCGACGAACACGGCTCCGTCGCGGAAGTCGGCGAGCGCGGCCTTGTGCTGGGCGCCGCCGGTCCAGGGGAGCGCGGAGGCCCCGAGCCCTGTCGTGTACTGCACGCCCTCGATCAGGAACCCGTAGCCGTCTCCCGTGTCGGCGAACTCGTTGATCAGCCCGCTCTGGGGTGCCCCCCACCAGCTCTGCATGTCCTCGCCGTAGTCGCCCATCGTGGCGGTGGAGGGGTGCAGGTACAGGTGCTCGCCCACGGCAGGGCCGCCGATGCCGGATCTCAGCAGCAGGGCGGGCGACTCGAGCGAGCCCGCGGCCACGACGACCCGGGGTGCTCGGACGGTCACGCGCGCGCTGGCGCCGCTGCCGGCCGGGTCGGTCCACGAGGCCTCCACCCCTGCCGCCCGGCCGTTCTCGACCAGCACCCGCTCGGCGAACGCCCCGACCATGACCTGGGCGCCGTTCTGCACCGCGTCGAGCAGGTAGGTGCGGTCGGTGGACTGCTTGGCGCCGGAGAGGTCGCCGAAGCCCATGTAGCCGGCCGTCGCGGGGTCGTGCCGGGCCGGGTCCCAGTTGCGGTTGATCCTCGCGAACGACCACCCGAGGCGCTCGGCTCCCCGCTTCATGGCCTCGGTCGGCCTGTTGTACTCCGAGCATTCGTCGTTGACCTTGACCCGCTCCCAGACCTCGTCGAGGTGGCGGTCGAAGGCGTCGGTGGCGACGTCCTCGAGGCCGTACTCCTCGGCCCACTGGCGGCGCACCCAGTCCTTCGTGCGCAGCGAGTTGGTCCAGTTGATGACCGTCCCGCCCCCGAGCCCGGAGCCCGCCTGAAGGGTCACGTTCATGTCGGCTGTCGGGACCGGCCCCCCACGCCAGTAGAGGTTCTGCCAGGCCCACAGCTCGAGCTGGTTGAAGTCCGCGTCGGTGTGATAGCCGCCCATCTCGAGCACCACCACCCGCAGCCCGGCCGCCGCCAGCTTGCCCGCCACCACGCCCCCTCCGGCACCCGAGCCGACGATCACCGCGTCGGCGTCGATGACGGTGTCGCGGTCGGGGACCAGCGGCTGGATCGGCCTGGCCGCACCGGTGTTCGGGGCCGCGATCGGTCCCGGGTACCCGAACGTGGCCCAGGCCGGGTTCCTGCCCGTCGCCGGGTCCACGTTCCCGTAGGTGAACAGCAGCGTCAGCCCGACCAGCGCGGCGATACCCCCGGCGGCTTCGAGCGAGGCCAGCGAGACGTTCGTGAACAGCTGCTCGCGGGAGAGCTGGCTGGCGCCGTTGAAGCCCTGCGCGGCGAGCGCGTCGAGCAGCTGCAGCATCCCTCCGGCCTGTTCGGGGGGCAGCGCGTCGAGCGCCATCAGCAGCGCCTGGTCGGCACCCACGTCGGTCGCTCGGCGGGCGAAGAAGCCGTCGGGGTCATCCGCACGCGGGATCGACGGGACGACCGTGTCGCAGACCGTTCGCAGCGTCTGCAGCTGCAGATCGGTGAGCTCAGGCATCTGTGGAGACCTCCCTCTCGACCGACCGCGCCCACGCGGCCGTGGTGCCGTCGAGCATACCCCTCTCTCGCGTACCGGTCTTCGCCACTCGACACTCCGTCAACTAGCGTGGCCGACCAGCTCGGAGGCGATCTCCATCGCCACCGCGTGGCTGGCGGGGTGGGCGTGCATGGCCATCAGGAACGGTTCGCGACCGACGCTCAGCACGGTCGTCTCCTGCAGCGCCCGCACCGTGGCCGTGCGCCTGACGGCGCGCAGCAGGGCGATCTCGCCGAAGCCCTCACCCTGCCCCAGCCGGCGGATCTCGCGTTCGCCTTTCGTGACCTCCGCGGAGCCGTGGGTGATCACGTGGTAGCTGTCTCCCTCCTGGCCCTCGGTGATGATCGCCGCCCCGGGGGCGAAGCTCGTGTAGCGGGACTCCCGCGCGAGCGTCTCGAGTGAGGCGGAGGGCAGCGGAGCGAAGATCGCCAGCTTGCGCAGCACCCCGATCTCCACCACCGGGATCGTGGCCTCGGAGTCGATTCGGCGGATGCGCCGCGCCGTGACCAGGACCGTCGCGGGCGCCAGCACGGCCAGGCCGACGAACGCGGTGCTGGCCCCGCCGAGGGCGATCAGCGGCGGCACGATCAGCGCTCCCACCGTCAGGCCGGCGTCGCGCAGGGCCTCGATCAGCGAGAAGGCACACACCACCACGTCGAGCGGGGTGGAGCGCTGCAGCAACGTCTGCGCGGCGATCGCCTGGACCGCCCGCGTGGCGCCGACCACTCCCAGCAGCAGGCCCGCCACGACCGCCGTCGAGGAGCCCCCCGCGGCCGCCAGCGCCGCCAGCCCCGCCAGCGCGATCGCCCCGAGCAGCGCCGCCCCCGCCAGCGGGCCGGCCAGGCGCCGCCCCACGAGCACGGAGGCCGCCAGCCCACCCACGAGCCCACCGGCGCCGAAGGCCGCGCTCAGATACCCGGCCGAGCCCGCCCCGAGGGCGAACACCTGCACGGCGAGCACCACCACCAGCAGGTCGATCGCCCCCTCGATCACGGCCGACCCGATCGGGAACGCGATCAGCGCCCGCGTGCTCGGGCGTGAGGCGATCACGCGGGCGGCGGCGAGCAGCTCGGCGAGCGAGCCGTCCTCCTGCTCGTCGTCCTGCCCGGCGTCGTCCTGCCCGGCCACCGTCAGACGGCCGGCACGCGCCAGCAGCGGCGTGACGGCCGTGAGGCCGGCGAGCACCGCGACCGCGAGGCCCGGGCCCCCGGCGCTGACGAGCACGCCCGCGAACGCCGGCCCGGCCAGGGTGCCGACGCCTTCGCACCAGCTCGTCGCGACGTTGGCGGCGGTCAGCTCGTCGGGGTGCCGCACGACGTGCGGGAGCAGCACCGGGTGCATCGCCCTCACGACACTCAGCGCCAGCCCGAACGTGATCGCCGTCCCGTACACGACCACCGCCGGCGCGTGGGCCAGGATCGCCGCCCCGCACGAGGCGAGCGTGATCGCCGAGGCCACGTAGCCCAACCCCAGCAGCCGGGCGGAGCCGAGCCGCGACAGGCGCGCGGTGATCACCGGCGCGAGCAGCATCGAGGGCAGCAGCTGGACGATCGCCACCAGCGCGGCCGACGAAGCGCCACCGCGGGCGTAGGCATAGATGATCAGCGCCAGCCACTCGCCCATCTCGGCGACGACCAGCAGCAGGTAGGCCCCGAGCAGCCTCCCCAGCGCGCGGTTCCGCGAGATCTGGACCAGCACCCGCTTCAGCGCTCCGCCCCCATGGCGCTCGAACCGTACTCGGCGCCAGTTCGCGAGCGGGGCCACGGGGCCACTCGATTACGGCCGGGACCTCACGCCAGGGCCCCTACGAGCGTTTAAATCCGGGTGCCCCCTTGATAAACGGAGTTATCCTCCGTATAGTACCGGAGGCAACCTCCGATTAGCTCGAAGGTACCCCCCGGACCTGATCGTGATCCCAGCTACCGCCACGATTATCCCCACCGAATCGGGTAACTCCCCAACCGTCGATCGCGCGACTGCAGAGGCGGGTGACGAGCGATGAGGCGAGGCTGGCTGGCGGGCCGTTACGGCGCCGCCGCGTCGATGGTGATCTTCGCGCTGGTCCCCTACCTGGGGCTGTCGGCGGCGCTCCAGCCGCTCACGCCGGCGATCCGCGACCAGCTGCACATGAGCACCCAGACGATGGCGCTCGGGCTGGGCCTGGCGAACGCCGGCTACGCGGTCGGGACGATCCTGGCGGTGCAGTTCGCCCAGCTGCTGCCACAGCGGCGGATGATGGTCCTGTACGCGCTGCTGCTCGTGATCGGATCGGTGCTCGCCGCGTCGGCGACCAACTCGGCCATGTTCATCGGCGGACACGTGCTGCAGGGGCTGTGCACCAGCCTGCTGCTGATCGCCGCCGTGCCGCCGCTGGCGCTCGGGTTCGGCATCGAGAAGTTCCGCTGGACGGCGATCATCATGAACGTCTGCATCTTCGGAGCGGTTGCACTCGGCCCCGTGATCGGAGGCATCCAGGCGAGCGCCGGGGGCTGGCGTCCACTGTTCTGGATCGTCGCCGGCATCTCGCTGACGGCGTTCGTGCTGTCGCTGCTGACCTTCGAGGACGCTCCCCCGGCCGATCCCGGGGCCCCGCGTGACCCGCTCGCGATCGGGCTGGCGGCGGTCGGGTGCGTGGCCGCCTTCTACGGCTCCGCCGAGCTCGCAACCCACAGCTTCGTCGGCCCGCAGACGCTGGTGCCGCTGTTCGGTGGGCTGGCGCTGATCGTGCTGCTGGTCGTGTACCAGTACCGCAGCCCGCGCCCGCTGCTGACGATCCGCACGATGATCACCAGCACCATCCCGGTGGCCGGGATCGTGGTGGCCCTGGCGGCCGCCGCCGCGTCGGTGTCGGCGACGGTGCTGACCGCGGCCGAGCTTGCTCCCCACTACTCGCCGCTGCACCTCGGGCTGCTGTATCTGCCGGAGCTCGGTGGTGCGCTGCTGACGGCGGCGGCGCTCGGGGTGGTGCTGAAAACGCGCGCCATGCATTACCTGCCGCTCGTCGGGATGATGTTCCTGGCGGCCGGGATCGCCGTCTTCGCGCTCCAGCGCCCGCCCACCGAAGAGCTGACCCTGATCGGCTCGGGGCTGACCGGGATCGGCCTCGGCGCCGCCGTCGCCCCGGCGCTGTTCGTGGCCGGCTTCTCGCTCGCTGCCGCCAGCCTGCAGCGGGTGTTCGCGATCGTCGAGCTGTTCCGCGCGGTGGCCGCCTTCATGATCGCGCCGGTGTTCATCCACGTGGCCACCACCGTCGGCAGCCCCGCCGAAAGCGACGGCCTCACGGGCACCGGCACCGAGCTCGCGCTGTGGATCGGCTTCGGCCTGGCACTCGGCGGGGCGGTCGTGGCGGTGACCCTCTACGCGCTCGGCGGCGCCCGTCCGCAGACTCCCGACATCGAACGCTTCATGGACGGCGATGGCCCGGCCTGGTACTCACCCCCGCTGCTGGCGAAGCTGCGTGAGGGCCGGCGCCGCCGCCAGGCCTACGCCCAAGAGCCGGCCTGACGATGGCGGACGAACCCGAGCAGAGCCACGACGGCATGGACGGGCGGGCCGACCCCCAGGGGCCTGTCGTCTTCGCCTACGACGGGTCCGACCTGGCCAAGCTCGCGATCCGCGAGGCCGCCCGCCTGCTGGGTCCCGGACGCGATGCGCTGGTCCTCACGATCTGGCAGCCGTTCGACGTGACCTTCGTGCCGAGGGTCCAGCTGAAGGTCAACGCAGCCGACGCCGCCGAGGTCAGGGACGCCGCCCAGCAAACCGCCGACGACGGCGCCTCGCTGGCGAAGGAGGCCGGCTTCAGCGCACGCGGCGTGGAGCTGCAGGTGTCCCCGACGTGGAAGGGCATCGTCCACGCCGCCGAGGAGCACGACGCGAGCCTGATCGTGCTCGGCTCGCACGGGCGCAGCGGGATCTCGGGGGTGCTGCTGGGCAGCGTCGCCGAGGCGGTCGCCGGCCACTCGGACCGCTCGGTGCTGGTCGTCCACCGCCGCGACTGAAGACCGGCGACGGCTGCGCTCGAAGGTCAGGCGGGCCGGTAACGGAGCCCGTCGAGGGCGATCCGCACCAGGTGTTCGACCTGCCCGGGGTCGGCGGCGGGCGTCTTGGCGATCGCGATCACCATCTGGGTGACCTGGGCGATGTCGACGTCGTCACGCACCACACCCGCGTCCTGGGCCCGCCTCAGGAGCGGCTCGCCGGCCGCCCACAGGGACGCGCGGCAGCTCTTGAACAGCTCGGCGTCGGGCTGGAGGTAGTTCATCAGCTCGGCCGCCAGCGCCTGCTTGGCGGCGATGTAGCCGACGAAGCGGTCGAACCAGGTGTTCAGCGCCTCCCACGGGTCGGCCGAGTCGAGCCCGTCCGCGGCCCGGCACATCTCCTCGAGCTCCTCGAGGTAGAGCGCCTCGACCAGCGCCTGGCGGTTGGGGAAGTGGCGGTACAGGGTGCCGATCCCGACCCCGGCCCGGCGCGCGATCTCCTCGAGCGAGGTCGCCTCCCCGCCCTCGGCGAACGCCTCACGCGCCGCCGCCAGCACCTTCTCGTAGTTGCGCAGCGCGTCGGCCCGCTTGGGTCGCTCGAGAATCGCCTGGGGGGATGACTCGGTGGTGCTCATGTGCCTTCCCCTTGACAAACGGAGGGTAC
>DATJOU010000129.1:0-2791 GCA_035506775.1 Solirubrobacteraceae bacterium
CGACAGACTCCAACGAGCAGCTCCTCTGCAGCTTCTGCGGCAAGTCCCAGCGCCAGGTCAAGAAGCTGATCGCCGGCCCCGGCGTCTACATCTGCGACGAGTGCATCGATCTCTGCAACGAGATCATCGACGAGGAGCTCGCGGCCCCGCCGTCGTTCGACATCGAGAACCTGCCCAAGCCGCGCGAGATCTACGAGGTGCTCGACGAGTACGTGGTCGGGCAGGAGCCATCCAAGCGGACCCTCTCGGTGGCCGTCTACAACCACTACAAGCGCGTCCAGATGATGATGTCCGGCGACACGGACATCGAGCTGCAGAAGTCGAACATCCTGCTGCTCGGGCCCACCGGGTGCGGCAAGACGCTGCTCGCCCAGACGCTGGCGCGGACGCTCAACGTGCCCTTCGCGATCGCCGACGCGACCGCCCTGACCGAGGCCGGGTACGTCGGCGAGGACGTCGAGAACATCCTGCTGAAGCTGATCCAGGCGGCCGACTACGACGTCAAGAAGGCCGAAACCGGGATCATCTACATCGACGAGGTCGACAAGATCGCGCGCAAGGCCGACAACCCGTCGATCACGCGCGACGTCTCCGGCGAGGGGGTCCAGCAGGCGCTCCTGAAGATCCTCGAGGGCACCCAGGCGTCGGTCCCCCCGCAGGGCGGTCGCAAGCACCCTCACCAGGAGTTCCTGACGATCGACACCACCAACGTGCTGTTCATCTGCGGCGGCGCGTTCGCCAACCTCGACCGCGTGATCGAGCGGCGGATCGGTCACAAAGGGGTCGGGTTCGCGGCCGCGATCGAGGCCAAGGCCGAACGTGACGCCGGGGCTGTCTTCGAGCACTGCCTCCCGGAGGACCTGATCGAATATGGCCTGATCCCCGAGTTCATCGGCCGCCTGCCGGTGATGTCCGCCGTCCACCAGCTGACCCAGGACGACCTCGTCTCGATCCTGGTCGAGCCCCGCAACGCGCTCGTCAAGCAGTTCCAGCGCTTCTTCGCCTTCGACGGGATCGAGCTCGTGTTCTCCGAGGAATCGCTCGTAGCCGTCGCCGAGAAGGGCCTCGAGCGCGAAACCGGCGCCCGCGGGCTGCGCTCGATCATCGAGGAGATCCTGCTCGAGGTCCAGTTCGAGCTCCCCTCCCGCCGCGACGTGAAGAAGTGCGTCGTGACGAAGGAGACCGTCGAGAAGGGACTCACCCCGACGCTCGTCACCGAAGCCGCTCCCGAGGAGCCCGAGGAGCAATCGCTGCGCGAGGAGTCGGCCTAGCGCCGCAGCTAGGATCGCCGGGTGGCAACGTCGTCGTCCAGCAGAGCCTCGAAGGCCGGTGAGCTGCTCGACACGCTGCCGGTGGCGGAGCTGCTTCAGGGGACGATCGCGCTCGCCAGCCGCTGGATGCGACTGTCGGGAAAGGACCGCTCCCGGCTGCTGGACCTGCTGATCGACTCCAAAGGGGTCCTCACCAGGCTCACCCCGAAGGAGCGCAAGGAGCTGCGCCGGCTGCTCGGCAAGCTCGACCTCGCGGGGCTGTCCCGGGAGCTGTCCGGGCTGAGCAGGGATTGGCGCAAGCGCCGCAGGCGCGGACGCCGCCGCTGACCGTGAGCGCTTCCCCCGAGCCACCCGCGGCCGACGCGGCCGACGCGGCCGACGAGCTGGAGGCACTCCCGACCAAGGAGCTCCACGACCGCGCCGTCGCCCGCGCCGAGCGCCACCTCGACGTCAAGTTCTTCTGGCGGCTGCTGCAGGTGATCCCCGGGGCGCAGGCAGCCGCCGGCGACACCGGGGAGGGCGAGTACGACGTGCAGTTCTCCAAAGGGCTGATCAGCGACGCGCTCAAAAGCGGCGAGGGGGAGCTCGGGGAGGCGCTGCGGCCGCTGTTCATCGAATATCTGCGCGCCCACCCCGACGCCCGCGGCTAGGCCGCCGCCCACTCGACCATGAACGGCGAGCAGCGACCGACCCGCAGCGACGCCCCCTCCCCGGCCTCGGGCCGCCAGCAGCAGGCCGAAGGCCAGCTGCGCGCGCTGGAGCTGTTCGGGATGCGCTTCGGGCTGGACCGGATGCGGCGCATGATGACCGCGCTGGGCTCCCCCGAGCGGTCCTTCGAGGCGGTCCACGTGCTCGGCACCAACGGCAAGTCCTCCACCACCAGGATGACCGCCGCGATCCTCGAGCGCCACGGGCTGCGGACCGGCGCGTATCTGTCCCCCCACCTGGTCTCCTACTGCGAGCGGGTGCTGGTGGGGGAGCGCGAGATGGACCCCGACGGCTTTGCCGACGCCGTCTCGCGGGCCGCGTGGGCGGCCGAGCGGGTCAATCGCACGCTCGCCGGCGACGACCACGTCACCCAGTTCGAACTGCTCACCGCGGCCGCCTTCTGGCACATGGCCGCAGCCGGTGTCGAGGTGGCCGTCGTCGAGGCCGGGCTGGGGGGCCGCTACGACGCCACCAGCGTGCTCGACGCGCCCGTCACGGTGCTCACCAACGTCGGCCTCGAGCACACTCGCTGGCTCGGCCCGACGGTCCGCCACATAGCCGAGGAGAAGCTCGCCGCGCTCTCCGACGGGGCCGTGCTGGTGCTCGGGGAGGACCTCGACGGGCAGGCCCTGGAGGTGGCCCGCCGCGTGGCCGCGGAACGGGGGGCGCGGATCGTGCGCTCCGGGCCGTCGGTGGAGCGGCTGGAGCTGGCGGCCAGGGGCGTCTTCCAGCGGCGCAACTTCGCCCTCGCCCGCACTGCCGCCGGCGCCTACCTGGAGCACGCCGGCATCGCCGTGGACGAGCAGGCGGTG
>DATJOU010000130.1:0-12192 GCA_035506775.1 Solirubrobacteraceae bacterium
AACAGGCCACCTCGCAGACAGCGAGGCTCAGCTCGAACAGCATCCGGGGATGGGTGGCGGCCCGACCGCGAGTGCCGGGCCGCCCGGTGGCCATCAGCTGGACGGAGCTATTGATTGTTCTCCCATCGGCCTCGGCCCGTCCGTCGCCGATCGCTCACAGTTCGGCGACTTCCTTTTCCTTGTACGCCTTTTTGCAGGGCGGCAGCTTTATCGCCCCACCGGCCTTTTCCTGCACGCAGATCTTCAGGCCTTTCGTGGCGACTTTCCCTTCTCTGCCTTCCGGGCCGGTCGGTCCGGTCGCGCCCGTGGGTCCGATCGGCCCGGTCGCTCCCGACACCCCGGCGGGTCCCGTCGGGCCAGTGGCGCCCGTCGGGCCCGTTTCTCCGGTGACCCCCATCGGCCCCGCCGGACCCGTCGCCCCCGTCGCGCCGGTGGGGCCGGTTGGGCCGGTGGCGCCGGCGCTGCCCGCGGGAGCTTCGCCGTAGCCGAACCGGTTCCCGGGGGAACTCAGGCTTTCGCCTTCCGGGGTCGTGACTGTCACTTCGACCGTGCCTGAGACGACTCCCGGTGCCGGTGGCGATTCCGCCGTGATCGAGGTCGCCGAGTTGACTTTGAAGCTTTCCGCCTTGCTCGGCCCGAAACTCACCGCGGTGGCGCCGGTGAAGTTCGTACCCGTGATCGTGACCGTCGTCTTGCCCGCGATCGGGCCTTCGTCCGGTTCGATCTTGGTTATGTGCGGAAGGACGGCTCCCGGAATTCCATCGGGGGAACCCATGCCGGTCGGTCCGTCATAGCCGACCTCCGCGTGACAGTAGTAGCTTTCTCCAGCCGCCAGGGCGCTGCATCGCGAAGGGTATTTGCCTTTGAGCGGCCCCTGGTTGGTGCCTTCCGTCACGTCGAACAAACTGCCGGGGTGTTCGTAGAACGCTCGCGCGCCGGCTTCGCGCACCGATTTGCTCGCGTGCGCCATGATCCCTGCCGTGAGAGGCGTGCTCGCGCTCGTCCCGCAGGCGAGTTCCCAGCTGCCGTTCAGGTACGTGGACACCGGTGAGGCGCAAGCCCCCACCGCGGCGATGTCGTTATCCATCCTGTGTGCGCATACTCGCCGTTCGGCCGGAAGGTTCGACTGCCAGGACGGCCGCGCCCAGTAGGGACTGCACCCGCTGCCGGTGCCGAGTTCGTATTCGGGTTCGCTCCACACGCTCTCGGTCCATCCGCGTGAGTCCGACGATCTTCTCAGTTCAGTGCCGCCGACCGCGATCACGCTGGGCAACGAAGCCGGGAAGCTGGGTCCGTCGCCGCCGGGTTCCTGATCTTCATTGTCGTACTCCCAATCGCCGGCCCCCGCCGTGATCACAACACCGGGATGCGAAAACGGAGTGGCTGCTTCTTCGCATGCCGCGCGAAACTCGGGATTCCCTTCGCCGCATGGCGCGTCTTCCTGCGCGGCCCAGCTGTTTGACACCTCCGTGGCCCCGGCTTTCACAGCTGTGTTATCGCCTATTTCGAGACCCCCGCGGATCAGTCCGTTTTTGGTGATTTCTTCTTCTTCACCTGTCTCCACGATGATCAGGTGGCATTCGGGACACGCTGCCGAAGCCATGTCGAGATCGAGCGAGTCCTCGCCTTCCCAGCCGGAATACGGGGGCGGATAGTTTCCTTCTTCGCCTTTGCCGTTGATGGCTTTGAAACAACCGTTTCCCTTTGTGCACGGCGGCAGGTCGTACCGCGCGCGATATTTCGCCAGATCCGATTCGGCCGCCGGATAGCCACCGGCGTCGTCGACGGCGATCGTCTGCCCAGAGCCGCCGGACGGCGAGATCTTGTAGGCCGACCTGAGGTCGGCAGGGTCAAGCCCGCCTTCTTCGCCGCCGCCTTCCAACAGGTGCCCATCGGGCAGCACGAAACGAGAGCCTCGCTTGAGCGGACGCGGATCGATGATCGCTTCGCACGCCGAGGTCGGACATGCCCAATGCGGCTTCGTCGGCGAGGGCGCTGCCGAGACGTGCGAGGTCGCCTTGTGGTTCGCGCGAAGACTCACCCCCCGCAGGCGGACACGAGTCGCCCCTACCCCGCCGGGTGCCGACCGAAGGGCCCAGGCGCTCGTGGCGCCGATCGACAGCGCCGCGAGCGCCGCGCACAAAAGAGCACCGACCAATTGGGCACGCAGCCCGGTTCGCCGACGACGCCCCCTCCCTACCGAGAAATGCACGCGACGTGTGCCCCGCCCGATGCCAATCATCGATGCCTCCTTGTCGAGCGTGACGGCCAGCCGTGCCACTACCCGAGACAGGTGCTCCACGTCCCCTGTCGTGGCTCGTGCGCCGCCACCGTGTGATGTTGGCGCACCCTAGGCCACTCGAACCAGTCACGACAGTGCGTCTGGTCACAGTGCGGCGGCGCGCTGGCGGGTGAGGCGATCGCTCTACGAGGTGCATTCCCGGAGCCCCAGGCCGAGCGCGACACCGTGATCACGTGTGTGCACCTGCGACAGGGATCCGAGTGCGGCTTCCCACGCCGTCCGTTCGTGCTTCCTGAAGGCCACTGCGGTGTCGTGGACGTAGGCGGCTTCTTCGGAGAAGCCGGTCAGGAGCTTTTCGACGGCGGCCGCGTCTTCCGGCGGCACGACGATCGCCGCAAGCTTGTCTTCCGCGGCACGGGCGAGCGCGACGACCTGTTCCATGATCGGCGCACTTTCGCTTTCGGCCGACTCGCTCTGGGCGGTTTCCAGCCTCCCGGCGCGCGTTTTCAGCGGCGCCTCCTCGGCCTTCAGGTGAGCGCAGACCGCGTTCGCCGCCGCGACGAAGGCGGCCCGGGCGGAGCGCTTTTCAGCCGGGGAGGTGACCTTCGCCGTGGTCACACCGGACGTGTGCGTTGACCCGCATCCGGCGAGCGCCAGCAGGACCGATGCGAGGACGAGAGCGCGCACGGCGCATGACCCTAGCCGAGTCGCCCGGCGCTCCGGGGCCGGCCTCACGTGTGCGCCCGCCGGGGCGTTTGCACGTGACGCGCCGAGTCGGTCCACCCGCCGGAGGCCCCGCGACCCGCAAAACGTCCACCGCGCGTTGCCAGAACCGCCGGGCCGCGCTAATACTGCCTCCCGTTGCAACACGGGGTTTGGGTGGCATCCCCTCACCATCCAACCCCCGGCCAGCCGCGAGAGGCCGGGGCCACGGATCCGGCTTCGGCCCCTCGTTCCGCAGCGGGCTCGAGCACGAACGGGCTCTCGCGCCGCTCCGTGTGCGCCGGATTGAGAGGGTACGGCTACACGCCGATCTGAGGATCCTCGCCAAGCTCTCCTGCGCTCTCGCCCGAACCCGCGCGATACCCCTCGCGGCGTAGCTGCACGTAGCGGCGCGCGGCGATCCCCGACCAGATCAGCTCGACCACGCCGAACGGCCAGGTTCCCGCCAGGAACCCGTAGCTGGCGGACAGCACACAGCCAACGGCGAAGGCGGCGACGAACACTGGCCCGCGTCGCTCAAGGGCGTACATGAGCATCATGAACGTCAGAACCACAACGCCGTAGGCGGTTAGCACAGCCCCAGTGTTGCGCGGATAGCCGAGCGGCTAGCGATGCTCGTCGTCCGCCCCGCGCCCGCGCACGACCATCGGGAGCAGCAGGCCGGTGGCGGTCACCCCGAAGCACGTCGGGCACACCCCGCAGCACGTCGCCGGGGCGACCTCGAGCCACCGGGAGAGAAACGGGAACAGCGCGATCAGCTTCAAGCGGAGCATCTACTCACGAGGATACGCTGCCCCCGTGAGTGTCGCCAGCCGTTTCGCTGAACCGTCCTAGTGAACGTACGCCGCCCAGATGTAATAACTGACGACAGCGGTGAACAACACGGCGTCGAGGCGGTCGAGCGCCCCCCCGTGGGCGCCGAAAAGTCCGCCGGAGTCCTTGATGTGGGCCTCGCGCTTCACGAACGACTCGAACAGGTCTCCGATCGGGCCCACCAGGGCGACCCCGAGGCCGATCACCAGCGCGTGGGTTCCCGGGAGCCATTCCTCGTAGCGTCCGGCGATCCACACGCCCAGCACCGCGCACACCATCCCGATCACCAGGCCCTCCACGGTCTTGCCGGGAGAGATGGAGGGGGCCAGGGGCCGTTTCCCGAACATGCGACCGCCGAGGTAGGCCCCGGTATCCCCGAGGAAGGTCCCCACCAGCACGTCGATCACGATCGCCTCGCCGTGGGGGAGGTCACGGAGCAGGACCGCGTGGGCGAGGGCGAAGCCGATCCAGTAGATCCCGAGGATCGTCACGGCGATCGACCCGATCGACGGCCGGGGGGTCAGCAGCGTGAGCCCGAACGTCAGCGGCAGGGCGATCACGGCCACCAGCAGGATCTGGAACTGGGAGCCGTAGTAGGCCGCCAGCAGCAGCCCGGCGAGGGCCAGCAGCCCCGCCAGCCGCACCGGACGGGCCCGGGCGTACATCCCGTAGAACTCGTGCAGGCAGAACCCGCCGAGGGCGATCAGCCCGATCGTGAACACGAGGCCCCCTTCGATCACCAGGAACAGGGCCACCGCGATCGCCGGGATCGCGGCCAGCACGCGGGCACCGAGGTCCGAGCCTCCCTCCCTCCCACTCCCGGCTCGCCCCTGCCGGCGCCCCCGGCCCCGCCCGGGTCGCGGCTGCGGGCGCCCGCCCTCTCCCGACCGGGACGGTCCCCTCGAGGGTCGCGCCCTCGCCGCCATCAGCGCGGGCGCCTCACCGGCCACCGAACCGGCGACGGCGCTCGGAGTACTCGGCCAGCGACTCCTCCAGGGCCTCGCGGCTGAAGTCCGGCCACAGCTCGTCGCGGAACACGAGCTCCGAGTAGGCGGACTGCCACAGCAGGTAGTTGGACAGCCGTCGCTCTCCGCTGGTGCGGATGATCAGGTCCGGGTCGTGCATCTCCGGCGCGTACAGGCAGGCCCTGAAGTCCTCCTCGGTGTCCCCGGTGAAGCGACGGGCGGCGTCGAGGATCTCGGCCCGGCCCCCGTAGTTGAAGGCCACGTACAGCGTGATCCGGGTGTTGGCGGCGGTGACCCCTTCTGCCCACTCCATCTGCTCGACGAGCTTCGGCTCGACCCCCTCCCGGCGCCCGATGAAGCGCATCCTCACCCCTTCCCGGTCGAGCTCCGGCGTTTCCCCGGCGATGCGGACGGAGAACATGCTCATCAGCCCCGACACCTCGGCCGCCGGCCGGGACCAGTTCTCGGTCGAGAAGGAGTACACCGTGAACTCCTCGATCCCCAGCTCGGCCGCGTCCCGCAGGCGGGCCTTGACCGTGTCGGCCCCGGCGGAGTGCCCGTCGTTGACCGGCAGCCCGTGGGCTCGGGCCCAGCGCCCGTTCCCGTCGGTGATGATTGCCAGATAGCGCGCCGCTGTCCCGGCGGCCATCACACCGCCAGGATCTCCTCTTCCTTGGTCTTGAGCATCCCGTCGAGCTCCCCGATGCGCCCGTCGGTGAGCTTCTGCAGCTCGACCTCGGCCCTGTGCTCGTCGTCGGAGGAGGCTTCGCCCTCGGCCTTCAGCTCCCGCAGGTGGTGCATCGTGTCGCGACGGACGTTGCGGATCGACACCCGGCCCTCCTCGGCCAGCCCCTTGACCACCTTCACCAGCTCCCGGCGTCGCTCTTCGGTCAGCTCCGGCACCACCAGCCGCACGACGTTGCCGTCGTTGGAGGGGGTGAGGCCGACGTCGGACTCGTTGATCGCTTTCTCGATCGCCTTGATCGCCGACTTGTCATAGGGCTGCACGGTGAGCAGCCGGGCCTCGGGGGCGGACACCGTCGAGAGCTGGTTCAGGGGGGTCATGGCCCCGTAGTAGTCGACCACGATCCGCTCCAGCAGCGACGGGCTGGCACGCCCGGTGCGGACCGTCGAGAACTCGTGCTGGGCCGTCTCCAGCGACTTGCCCATCCGCTCCCCGGCGTCCTTGAGGAGTTCGTCGATCAGGTTCTCAGTCGCCACTTCCGTCTCCCGTCGATGTCGTCACGAGGGTCCCCACGCGTTCGCCGGAGATTATCCGCGCCAGGCTGGTGTCGTCGTCCATGTTGAACACGTTGAGCGGCATCCCGTTCTCCATGCACAGGGCCAAGGCGGTCGAGTCCATCACCCGCAAACGCCTCTCGATCGCCTCCATGTGCGTTATTTCCGGGATGAACTTGGCGTCCGGGTCGATCGCCGGATCGGCCGTGTAGACGCCCTCCACGCCGTTCTTTGCCATCAGGATGATCTCCGCATGGATCTCGGCGGCCCTCAGGGCCGCCGCGGTGTCGGTCGTGAAGAACGGATTGCCCGTTCCGGCCGCGAAGATCACGACCCGTCCCTTCTCGAGGTGGCGCATGGCCCGCCGGCGGATGTAGGGCTCGGCCACCTCGGAGACCCCGAGGGCGCTCTGGACGCGGGTGTCGGTCCCGATCTTCTCGAGCGCGTCCTGCAGCGGGAGGGCGTTCAGGAGGGTGGCCAGCATGCCCATGTAGTCGGCCGTCGAGCGGTCCATCCCGGCCGCCGCCCCCTTCATCCCCCGGTAGATGTTCCCGGCCCCCACCACGATCGCGACCTCGACACCCTGGTCGCGGACGTCGGCCACCTGCCGGGCGACCGCGTTGAGGCGCTCGGGGTCGGTCCCGTACTCGAGGCTGCCCATCAGGGCCTCCCCGGAGAGCTTCAGCAGGATGCGTTTGAAGACAGGGGCCATCGTGAGCGCTCAGGAGGCTATCCGAGCGGCACCACGCTGCCGGATCGGCGGCCCTACAGGGGCTACTGGCCCACCGCGAAGCGGACGAAGCGGCGGATCACGACGTTCTCGCCGGTCGTCGCCGTGAGCTCGTCGCGCAGCTGCTGGACGGTTTTGCCCTCGTGCTTGGGGTTGTGCATCTCCTGCTCGAGCAGCACGATCGTGGACAGCCACGAGTCGAGCTTCCCCGAGACGATCTTCTCGCGGATGTTCTCGGGCTTGTCCGCCGCTTCCTGCTCGTAGATCCGGGACTCGGCCTCCTTCAGCTCCTCGGGCACTTCCTCCCGGGTCACGAACTTCACGGTGGGGGTGGCCGCGATCTGCATCGCGATCTCTTTGGCGAAGCCCACAAAGTCGTCGTTCTTGGCCACGAAGTCGGTGTTGCAGTCGACCTCGATCAGCACCCCCACCTTCGAGCCGGCGTGGATGTAGGACTGGACCGTGCCCTCGGTGGCCGCCCTTTCGCCGAGGTCCTGGATCTTCTTGCCCTGCTTCACCCGCAGGATCTCGATCGCCTTCTCGACGTCTCCCTCGGCCTCGGTAAGGGCCTTCTTGCAATCCATCATCCCGGCACCCGTGCGCTCGCGCAGGGCCTTCACGTCTTTTGCCGCGATCTCAACAGTGCTCATCAGCTACTCGTCTCCGCTGTCGTCTGGTCTGGGGTCGTCTCCGGTGCGGCCTCGTGGGCGCCGTCACCGTCCTGCTGCCCCGCCACCGGGGCCGCCCCCTCGGGCGCCGCGGGCTCGGGCATGGCGGGCTCGGGCGCAGCCACCTCGGGCACCGGTGCCGCGGCCACCGGCTCGGGCGCCGGCGGCTCGGCCGGAGGCTCGGGCTGGGCCTGCGCCGGCGGGGCCGCCTCGGCGGGAGCCGGGGTCTCGGCGGGCGCTGCTGCCTCGGCGGGTGCCGGGGTCTCGGCGGGCGCTGCTGCCTCGGCGGGTGCCGGCGGTGGTGCGGCCGGCTGGGCCTCGGCGGGCGCTGGTGCAGGGGCCTCGGGAGCCGGCGCGGCCGCCTGGGCCGCCTGGGGCGCCTGTGCCGGCGCCGGCTGTGCCTCGGCGGGAGGGGCGGCGGCCTGGCGGGCCGCCTCCGCGTCGCGGGCGGCCTTTTCCTCGGCCTCCTTGGCGCGCTGTTCCTCGGCTTCGCGGGCGGCCTGTTCCTCGGCTTCGCGGCGGGCCCGTGCCTCGGCCTCCTGGCGGGCGCGTTCCTCGGCTTCCTTGCGGGCCCGCTCCTCCTCGGCCCGGAAGATCGAGTGGCCTTCCGCAACGACCTGGCCGATGGCCTGGGTGATCAGGGCGCAGGAGCGGATCGCGTCGTCGTTTCCGGGGATCACGAAGTCGATCCCGTCGGGGTCGCAGTTGGTGTCCACCAGGCCGATGATGGGGATCCGCAGGCGCTGGGCCTCTTTGACCGCGATCAGCTCGGTTTTGAGGTCGATCACGAACATCGCGTCGGGGACCCGCTGCATGTTTTTGACCCCGCCGAGGTTGGCCCGCAGCTTCTCCAGGTCGGCCTGGGCCGCCATCCGCTCGCGGGTGGGGAGCAGCGCTAGCTGTCCCTCGGCCTCATAGCGCTCGAGGTCGTGGAGGCGGCGGATGCGCTGGTTGATGGTGTGGAAGTTGGTCAGCAGGCCGCCGAGCCAGCGGTGGTTGACGTACGGCATGTCGGCCGACTCGGCGACTTCCTTGATGGTGTCGCTGGCCTGCTTCTTGGTGCCGACGAACAGGACCGTCCCGCCCCGGTGGGCGAGCGTGTCGGCGAATTCCTGGGCCGCCTTCAGGGCGGCCTGGGTCTTCAGCAGGTCGATGATGTAGATGCCGCCGCGCTCACCGAAGATGAAGCGGCGCATCTTGGGGTTCCAGCGTCGCGTCTGGTGGCCGAAGTGGACCCCGGCCTCCAGCAGCTCCGCGATGCCGACTTCCGGCACGGGCTACCTCCCTTTATGTCTGGTTGGTGTCCGCACGAGGTCGCGGGACCCGGTTGCGGCGGCTGTGCGCCGGGCCGGGCAGGGCCGCGATCCTTGACCGTGCGGGGTCGAAGGACTTGCTTTCCAGCTCTCAGGATAGCTTTTCGGCGCGTTCGAGAGCGGCTTTCAGGTCCTGCGGGAGCGGGGATTCGAGCTCGACCCGGTGGCCGTCGAAGGGGTGGTCGAAGGCCAGCCGGGTGGCGTGGAGGAACTGACGCGCGAGGCCGAGCTGTCCCGACCGGCCGTAGTCGGGATCGCCGGCCACCGGAAATCCGATCGAGCTCAGGTGCACGCGGATCTGGTGGGTCCGCCCGGTGTCCAGCGCGACCCGCAGTAGCGAGAAGCCCTTCAAGGGCCGCTCGAGGGTGAAGTGGGTGCGCGCCTCACGGGCGCCGGCGCCACCCACGGTCATCCGCGTGCGGACGCGAGGGTCGCGTCCGATGGGGGCCTCGATGGTGCCCGTCCGGGCCGGCGGGCGACCCTCCACCAGGGCCAGGTACTCCCGCTCCACACTCCGCTCGGCGATCGCCTGCTGCAGGCGCCGGTGGGCCTCCTCGGTGCGGGCCACGACCAGCAGGCCCGAGGTGTCCCGGTCGAGCCTGTGGACGATCCCGGCCCGCTCGGCTTCTCCCCCGCCCAGCAGCGGGGCGAGACGCTGGGAAAGGGTGTCCTCGTGGTGTCCCCGGCCGGGATGGACGACCACCCCCGGACCCTTGTCGATCACGATCAGCTCGCTGTCCTTCAGGACGATCGAGAAGGGGTCCGGGGCGGTCACGGATCGTCGGCTCGGCGGCCGCGCTCGGCGAGCAGGAACAGGAGCACGATGCCGACGGTGATCGAGGCGTCGGCGAGGTTGAACGGAGGCCACCCCAGGGGGAACTTGATGAAGTCGGTCACCCTGCCGTGGCGGATGCGATCGAGGATGTTGCCGATCGCGCCCCCGAGCAGCAGCCCCGTCGGGAGCCAGATCAGGGGCCGGGTGAGGTGGCGGGCGAAGTACACGAGCAGCACCACCAGCGCCACCGCGATCAGGATCGTGACCGCCACGTGGCGGCCCGGGAGGAAGCCGAAGGCGACGCCCTGGTTGCGGGTGTCCACCAGCTGGATGCCGGGGAGCACGCGGCGTTCTTCCCCGGGCACGATTGAGCTTTCGACGGCGTGCTTGGTGAGCTGGTCCACGACGACCACCACCACCGCCACGAGCACCACCAGCAGCCACGAGCGCAGCGCCGGATGGGCCGTCCCGGGGGCGCCGTCGGCGTCGCCCCGGGCGTCGCCCTCAACCGTGGATGATGCCCTGGACGACGACGGTGTTGATGATCGCGAGGGCAAAGATCGCCAGGATCGGGCTGAAGTCGAACCCCCCGAACGACGGCAGCACGCGACGGAAGATCCGCAGGAACGGCTCACTCACGTCTCGCAGGAAGCCGAGGATGGCGTCCACCGTGCGGTTGTACGGGGGCCGCAGGCCGGCCGCGAACAGGAGGTTGGTGATGATGTACACGATGATGATCAGCGTGTACACGTAGATCACCGTCGAGAGGAAGTCGGCGATGTCCGTGCGTGTGCTGGCGAGCACCATCTGAGCGCTACCGCAGGACGGCGTCGAGAGCGTCGCTGAAGGCGGCCCTGATCCCCCCATGCTCGAGCGCGTCCAGCCCGCGGGCGGTGACGCCGCCCGGAGATGTGACCTCGCGGCGGACGGCGACCGTGTCATAGCCACGGGAGCGCAGCAGCTCGGCCGTGCCGGCAAGGGTCTCGACCACCAGCGAAGCGCCCTGGGCGGCCGGGATCCCGCGACGAACACCGGCGTCGATCTGGGCCTCGGCCACCAGCGCCACGTACGCGGGGGCACACGACATCAGCCCCATCGCCACGTCCACGAGCGACTCGTCCAGCTCCACCAGCATCCCCAGTTCCCCGAACAGGGAGGTGACGGCCTCGTCGAGCTCGCCCGAGCCCTCGCCCCCGGACCCCCGCGCCTGGACGATCGCACCGCGGCGCACCTCGACCGGGAGTGAGGGCAGGAAGCGGTACACGCTCGAATCGGGGTATGCAGCCCGAAGGTCCGCCAGGGGGGTGGCCGCCAGGATCGAGGCCACCGCACGCCCGGCCGCAGCGTCCCCCAGCTCGCCCGCCACGTCGCGCAGCTGGGCCGGCTTGTGGGCCAGGACGAGCAGGTCGGAGCCCTCCGCCACCTCGCGGTTGCCGGACACGGCACGGCCGCCGAGCCCCTCGGCCAGGCGGGTGGCGCGCTCCGCGACGGGGTCGAAGCAGACCACCGGACGGCCCCAGCCGCGGGCCAGGGCGCCGGCCATGTTCCCGCAGCCGATCACGCCGATACGCAAGCTCTCAGCACCTCCGCCGGTGAGCGGCGACTCAGGACTGATTGAAGAAGCCCTTCTCGATCAGCCGCGCGCGCTCCTCCGCGGAGATCTCGACGTTCCGAGGGGTCAGCATGAAGACCTTGTCGGCGATCCGCTGCATGCCGCCGTCGAGCGCGTAGGTGAGGCCCGAGGCGAAGTCGATGAGGCGCTTGGAAAGGTCGGTTTCGGCGCCCTGGAGGTTGATGATCACGGGAATCGAGTCCTTGAACTTGTCCGCGATCTGCTGGGCGTCGTTGAAGGACTTGGGGACCACGAGGTGGACCCGCACGTCGCCGTTGCCGTTGCCGACCGACCGCAGGGCCGTCTGGCGGCCACGGCCGGAGCGACGGCCCGAGTCGGCTTCTTCGTCCTCGTCGGCGAAGATGTCGTCGAACTCATCGCGGCGGCGGCGCAGGCGCCTGACGTTGGGGCGATCTTTGTAGCGGTCTTCGATCTCGGTCTCGGGACCCGCGTCCTCCGCGTAGTCGTCCGGATACTCCTCGGCCAAGCCGAAGTAGACCAACGCTGAGTGCCATGAGTCGCGAAGGGACATCGATCTAGATGCGTGTTCGCCCGAGGAGCCGAATTCCCTGCAGATGCTAGTGGTTTGGATCCCCGGAAGCGCCCTTCGCAGCGCCTCGGGCGGGCCGCTCGGCCCGGTGGCCCTACCGCGCTGCACGGCTCAGCGATACAGGGCGCTGCCGATCCGCACCACGGTGGCGCCCTCTTCCACGGCCACGCGGTAATCCTGGGAGGTCCCCATCGACAGCCCGGCGAGGCCCCGCTCGTCGGCCAGCGCCCGCAGGGCGGCGAACCAGCGGCGGCTGTCCTCCGGGTCCTGCGACAGGGGCGGCATCGTCATCAGCCCGGCCACGGGGAACGGCGAGCGGGCGATCATCTCGTCGAGCTCCGCGGGAGGCACCCCGGCCTTGGTGGACTCCCCAGCCAGGTCCACCTCGATCATGATCTGCAGCCCCGGGTGGGCCTGCTCGCGGTGACGCTCGAGCTCGCGCATGGCGGACTCCGAGGCGACCGAGTGGATCATCCGCACGAGCGGCACGATCAGGCGCACGCGGCGGCTCTGGAGCTGCCCGATGAAGTCCCACCGGAACAGCTCCCCGTGGGCGGCCACC
>DATJOU010000131.1:0-7575 GCA_035506775.1 Solirubrobacteraceae bacterium
GCGGGGGGCTTCTGCGGAAAGGAACGCACCAATGAGCAGCGAGCAGTTGGAGCTTGGCCCGGTGGACATCGTCGTGATCGGGTTCCCTCCCGACGCGCCCCGAACCGGTGAGTCGATCCCGCTCGTGATCGACCTCGTGGACCGCGGCATCATCCGCGTCCTGGACGTGCTGCTGATCCAGAAGGACGCCGACGGCACCATCGCCGAGCTCGAGATCAACGAGCTCGGGGCGCACGTGGAGGTCTTCGACGGCGCCAGCACGGGAATGATCGGAAGCGAGGACGCGGCGGTTGCCGGCGCAGGGCTCGAGCCCGGCGAAGCGGCGGTGCTGTTGTGCTTCGAGAACACCTGGGCGGCTCCGTTCGTTACCTCGGTGATGCGCAACGGAGGACGGGTGCTGGGCTTCGAGCGGATCCCGGCCGAAGACCTGATCGAAACGCTCGCGGCCCTCGAGGCCGCCGAGTAGGACTTCTCCACAACCACAGACAGGAGACGAGATGCCACTTCTTCGAGGCATGGCCCGCACCGCCGTCGTCGCGGGGACCGCGACGGCGGTGTCCAACCGCGTCAGCCGCCGACAGGGCGCGCGGTGGGCCGACCAGGAACAGCAGCAGTACGAACAGCAGATGGCCGCCCAGGCACCGCCGCCGGCCGCTGCACCGGCGGCGGGCGACCCGATGGAGAAACTGAAGGAACTCGGCCAGCTGCACGAAACCGGCGTCCTCACGGACGAGGAGTTCGCGGCCGCCAAGGCCAAGATCCTGAACGCCTGACGCCGTCCTCTCTCCCGGGCAGACACGGGCGCTGCACGAGGCGGCCGGCGCGACGCTGGCCGCCAACTGGCGCGAGGGCGAGCGGGACGGGGTCCCCTACGCGTACACCGCCCCCAGCCCCGGGCGCTACCCGTGGCAGTGGTACTGGGACTCGTGCCTGTCGGCGATCGCCTGGCGCCGGTTCGACCCGCAGCGCTCCCGGGCCGAGCTCGAGACGCTGCTGAGGGCGGCGCGGAGCGACGGCTTCATCGGCCACACGATCTTCTGGCGCCGGCGCCTGGACGTCAGGCGGTACCTGTTCTACAACGTCGTCTCGGCGGGAGACTTCATGACCAGCACGATCCAGCCGCCGCTGCTGGCGCTGGCGTGGCGGGCGTCCGTCGGCGACCCGGCGAAGGTGCCCGGGATCGTGCGCCACCACCGCTGGCTCGAGCAGAACCGCGACCTCGACGGGGACGGGCTGCTGTGGGTGCTGCAGCCGGACGAGACAGGCCTCGACGCCTCACCGGAGTTCGACCCCGTGTGGGGACGGCGGGCCCAGGGGCTGCCGCTGTTCCCCCTGCTGGTGCGCCGCAACCGGCGCCTGCGTTTCGACATCCGCGCGGTGCGCGATGCGGGCGGGCCGATCGTGTGCGCCACGATCACCAACGTCCTGCACGGCCTCTCGCGGCTGGCGCTCGGACAGCCCTCGACCACGCCGGCGCTCCTCGAGCGGCTGTGGGACGAGCGCGAGGGGGTGTTCCGCAACGAGGCCTGGCCGCCGCGGCCGGGGCGGGTGCCGCTCACCTGGTCGGCGCTGTCGCCGCTCGCGCTCCCGGACCTCCCCGAGGAGATCGGCCGCCGGCTGGTGGAGGAGCAGCTGCTGCGCAACGACCGCTTCTGGCTCCCCGTTCCGCCGCCGTCGGTGTCCGCCCGCGAGCCCACCTTCTCGCGCCGCGACCGCTTCGGAGGGCTCCGCCGCTACTGGCGGGGACCGACCTGGGTCAACGCGGCCTGGCTGCTGTGGACCGGGCTGGTGCGGCTCGGCTATCGCGACCAGGCCGACACGCTCGCCGGGCGCCTGCTGGGGGCGGTCGTCCGCGAAGGCCTGCGGGAGTACTACGACCCGTTCACCGGCACCGGCATGGGAGCTCGCGGCTTCGCCTGGTCGGCGCTCGCGCTGGAGCTGCTCGAGGAGGAGCCCCTGCTGGCGAAGCTCACCGCCACGAGCGCCGACGAGGCGGGCGTTGACGAGACGGGCGGTCACGGGGCGACGTCCATGAACCCGTAGACGCTGGGCACGTGGGCACCGTCGGTGACGATCACGTCGAAGCCGATGTCGATGCGGACCTCTCGGCCCGCCGGCCCGCGGCTACTCGGCCCGCGCGTACACCGTCACCACGGCCGCGCCGCCGAGCCCGATGTTGTGCTGCAGCGCGAGGTCGACGTCGGGCACCTGACGGGCGTCGGCGTCGCCCCGCAGCTGCCAGGTGAGCTCCGAGCACTGGGCGAGTCCGGTGGCGCCCAGCGGGTGGCCCTTGGAGATCAGCCCCCCGCTCGGATTCACCACGGGCGCGTCTCCCCCGTAGGTGGTGGCCTGCGCGTCGACGAGCTTGTGGCCCTCCCCTTCGGCGGCCAGCCCGAGCGCCTCGTAGGTGATCAGCTCGTTGGCCGAGAAGCAGTCGTGCAGCTCGACGACGTCGACCTCCTCGACCGCGCGCCCGGCTTCCGCGAACGCGCGCTCGGCCGCGGTGCGGCTCATGTCGGCGCCGACGACGGCTATCGCCGAACGCGCCTCGAAGGTGCTCGAGAGGTCGGTCACCAGTGCCTGGCCGAGGATCTCCACAGCGCGCCCGCCGAGCCCGTGCTGTTCTACGAAGCGCTCGGAGGCCACGACGGCTGCGGCGCTGCCGTCCGAGGTCGGGGAGCACTGCAGCTTCGTCAGCGGGGCGTAGATCTCCCTCGCCTCGCGGATCTCGTCGATCGTGTATTCGTCCTGGAACTGGGCGTAGGGGTTGTTGACGGAGTGCTTGTGGTTCTTCCAGCCGATCCAGGCGAAGTGGTCGGGTTCGGAGCCGAAGCGCTCCATGTGCTCGCGCCCGGCGGCTCCGAACAACTGCGGCGCCGGTGGCGCGTCCTCCCACTGGCGCAGCTCGGTGAGCGCGATGTAGTGCTTGTCGATGGGGTTCGTGCGGTCGGTGTACTTCGCCCCCAGTGAGCCCTTCTCCATCTTCTCGAAGCCAACCGCCAACACGCAGTCGGCCAGCCCGCCCCGCACCATCTGGCGGGCCAGGTACAGCGCGCTGGAGCCGGTGGAGCAGTTGTTGTTGACGTTCACCACCGGGACGCCCGTCAGGCCCAGCCCGTACACCGCCCGCTGGCCGGCGGTCGAGTCCCCGTAGCAGTAGGCGGCGAACACCTGCTCCACGTCCTCGTAGGAGATGCCCGCGTCGGCGAGCGCCTTCGACGCCGCCTCCTGGGCCCACTCGGGGTAGTCGCCCTCCTTGGTGCCGGGCTTGTCGAACTTCGTCATCCCCACACCGATCACGAACGTGCGATTGCTCATGGGCTGTGTCCCTCCTGGTCCGAAAGATCTCGCTGGCGGCTGGGATGATCCTACGGCTTCTGCGCCCCTCGGTCACGACGGCTGGACAATCGCGGCTCGCGATTGCTGGCCACTGGGCCAATGCGGACCGGGTGGCAGACCGGGGAGGCTGTGCCCCAGGCATGGGAGCCTCGGTGATCATCTCCTACGACGGCACCGCCAACGACGACGACGCGCTCGCGCTCGGACGGCTGCTGGCACCCGGCGCGGGCGGCCTCGCCCTCGCCTACGTACGCCACGCTCCCGAGATCGACCCCGAGCGGGAGGCGCTCGCCCAGCACGACGCGGAGCACAAACTCGCCGAGGGCGCCGCGCTCCTCGGCGATCCCGACATTCCCCGCCACGTCACCTTCGGTGCCTCCACGGGGACCGGCCTGCAGGAGCTGGCCGACGAGGAAGGCGCCTCGCTGATCGTGTTCGGGTCCGACTACAGGACGCCCCCGGGCCACGCCGAGCCGCCCAACTCGGCCCAGCAGCTGCTGGAGATCGGCAGGACCGCCGTGGCGGTGGCGGCCGCCGGGCTGCGGGTGGACCCGCCGGCCCAGATCGGCACCGTCGCCGTGCTCCCCGTGGACGAGGACGACGCCGCCCAGCAGACGGCCTCCGGGCTGGCACAGATGTTCGGCGCCCAGCTGGTCGAAGCGGCGCCTCCGGTGGCCGACCTGATCGTGGTCGGCTCCCCCCGTGGGGCCCCGGCCGGGCGTGTGGTGGTGAGCGGCGCGGCACGGGGCATGCTCGACGCCTCCCGCGGGTCGGTGCTGGTCGTTCCGGCCGGCCGGCCGGTCGTGCTGCAGGCCGCCTGAGTCCCCGCCGGGCCTTTCCCGGCCCTCTCGCGGAGGGCCGTTGCACGATTCGATTCCCGGGTTGATCGGGGGCCCGGGACGGGTAGTAACCGATTGGTCGCAAATACCGCGTACCCACATGGGTACTGGTTGCACGTTGCAGCGATTCCCGCCTGGGTATTAAGTACGGGTATGGCGGCCACCGAAAGCGGCTTCAGCGACAACCACCCGCTCGTCCGGCCCCTCGATGAGGAGCAGTCACGGCTGGTCGAGATCCTGCTCGCGGCCGGGGGGGCCGACGTCAGCTTCGAGGAGCTGCGCCGCCAGGGGATCGAGAACCCGGCCGTGCTCGCCTACGAGCTGGAGATCGCCGGCCTGCCGATCGCCCACGTGCAGCGGACCGGACCCGGCAACGGCCCCAGCTCGGTCGGGCTGCGACTCGACGGCACCGTCGCCCGCGAGGCGTCCTCGGTGGAGCGCACCCGTGAGACCGGGCCCGGCTCCCCGATCGGCGAGCTCCACGACGACGACGACGCCGGGAGCGAGTACGCCCGCTTCACCGCCCCCCGGCCGCCTCGAGCGCCGAGACCCGGGCTGCTGCCGGTGGCGGTCACGGTGCTGGCGGCGTTCGCGCTGGTGATCCTGCTCGTCGCGGTGCTGACCGGCGGCGGCTCCGATTCCGGCGGCGCCAACCGCGGCAAGCTCGCGCTCCGGGGCTCACAGCCGGCTCACACGACCCCCGCCGCTGGGGCCGCGACGGCCGGGGTCGGCGCCGCGGGGCGTCACCACCACCACGGTTCGCGCTCGCGCGCGGGCGCCCACGCTTCCGAACCACCGCCCCCGCTCGGCCCCGCCGCCGAACTGCAGCTCGCGGGACACCAGCTGCTCGCCGAGGGCCAGTACGCCGCCGCCATCGCAAAGCTGCGAGCGGCACTCAGCGCCGGCGGCGAGTCGGCCTCCAACTGCACCCGGCCGTCCACACCCGGGTGCGTCACCTACGCGGAAACGTTGTACGACCTCGGGCGGGCGCTGCGGCTCGACAACGCCCCCGCCGCCGCCGGGGCGGTGCTGAGGGAGCGCCTGGAGATCGACACCCAGCAGGC
This sequence comes from Solirubrobacteraceae bacterium, assembly GCA_035506775.1. Classification (GTDB taxonomy): domain Bacteria; phylum Actinomycetota; class Thermoleophilia; order Solirubrobacterales; family Solirubrobacteraceae; genus Palsa-744. The sequence goes on from DATJOU010000131.1 coordinate 5,243, forward strand.
GGCCGTCCGCCACGAACTCGGGCTCAACCACGAGCACAAGCAGGCGCGGGCGCCCACCGGCCACCGTCAGACCCCCCACACGAGCTCGCCCCACCGCACCACCACCCCGCCGCCGGCGGCGAAGAAGCCCCACCCGCTCACGGGCGGAGCGTCGGCCCCGGCTGCCACCCCGGTGTCCTCCGAAGGCCACGGCACGACCGGGCCGGCAACGGACTCCCAGCCGACCGCGCCGGGCGGCTCCACGGCTCCCTAGCAGCGACCCGGCTCAGGCGGTCGGCATCGCGGCCGCGGCGAGCTGGTCGTGGACATAGGCCACCACCGAGGCGCCCTCGCCGACGGCCGTCGCGCAGCGCTTCAGCGACCCGGAGCGGACGTCGCCGGCGGCGTAGATCCCGGGGACGCTGGTTTCGAGCAGGCCGGGAGCACCGGCGTCGGAGCCTGTGAGGATGAAGCCGTGCTCGTCGCGGGCGACCGCCTCGGCGAGCCACTCGGTGCAGGGGGAGGCCCCGAGGAAGAGGAACAGGTAGGACAGGTGGACCGTGGCTCCGTCGGTCAGCTCGACGGCCTCGAGGTGGCCGTCCTGGCCCTCCAGGCGGCAGATTTCCGAACGGTCGCGGACCGCCACCCCGTACCGCTCCAGCTCCTCGATCAGGTAATGGGACATCGTCTCCCGCAGGTCCGACCTGCGGTGCAGGAGCGTCACCAGCGCTCCGCCCCGCGCCAGCCACACGGCCGCCTGGCCGGCCGAGTTGCCGCCGCCGACGACGGCCACCCGCTGGCCACCGCACAGCTGCCCCTCGTGGGGCCCGGCGGCGTAGAAGACCGTCTCGCCCTCGTACTGGTCCAGCCCGTCCACCGGCAGGCGCCGGTATTCCGCCCCGGTGGCCACCAGCACCGCGCAGGCCGCCACCTCCTTGCCGTCATCGAGCGTCACCACGTGGCGGTCCTCGCACACCGCCAGGCTGCGAGCGCGGTAGGGGGTGGCCATGCGGGCGCCGAACTTGCGCGCCTGCTGGATCGCGCGGCCCGTGAGTTCGCTGCCGGCGATCCCCGCCGGAAACCCGAGGTAGTTCTCGATCCTCCGCGAGGTCCCGGCCTGGCCTCCGAGCACCGTGCCCTCGATCACCAGCGTCGTCAGCCCCTCGGAGGCCCCGTAGACGGCCGCGCCGAGTCCGGCGGGACCGCCGCCGATGACCAGCAGGTCCACCTCCTCGCGCGAGGCGAGTTCGAGGCCGATCCCGAGTGCCCTCAGCAGCTCGCCGTTGCTCGGGTTCTCGAGGATCGCGCCGCCCGGGAGGTTCACGACCGGCACCTGGGGGGCATCGCCGTCGGCGGGCGGGGCCGGCGCCGTCAGCCTGTAAGGGAGGCGCTGGCGCCCCACGAACTCCACCAGCCGCCGCGTGTCGGGCCAGTCGCGGCGGCCGACGATCTCGAGGCCCACTCCTTCCTCGGCCTGGAGCACCTCGCGGCGCTCGACGAAGGCACTCAACACGAGATCCGAGAAGGCGCCGTCCTCGTAGAGCAGTCGCCTGAACTCTTCCCGCTCGACCGCGATGTAGCGCAGCGGCTCGGTCACCTTGGTGGTGACGAACACGGTCTGGCCTGAGAGCAGGTTCACCTCACCGAGGAAGCCGTTGGCTCCGTGGCGCGTCAGCTCGCGCCCCGCGCTGTCCACCACCGCGACCTCTCCCTCCTCGATCGCGATGAAGGGGTAGGTCCTGTCGCCGATCCTGTAGAGCGTCTCCCCCACCTCGGCCGACCGTCGCTCGCCGTGCCGCGCGAGCATCTGCAGCTGGCTGCTCGAAAGGACTCTCGTCGAGATGGTCGCCAAGGCAGGGTCCAGGGTAGTGGTTCCGCTCGGTCCGTCGAAACCCGCCCCCGGCGCCCCGCGAGGCGGCGATCCGCGACGCTGCGAGCGTCCCTAGGCGGCGGCTGCCGCGGCCCGGGACCCGGCGCGCTCGGCCAGGACCGTCACGAGGTCGGCCAGCACGGTGCGCTGGTCGAGGTCGAGCAGCCGGCCGTCGTCGTCGAAGGCGCCGTCGGCCTGTCCGATCGGCAGTTCGCCGTCGATCACGTCGGCGCCGATCACCCCGAGCACCTTGCGCACCTCGGCCTGCGCCCACGCCGCTCCGAAGAGCCCGGTGGACGCTCCCATCACGGCCACCGGCTTCCCGTTCAGGGAGCTCCCCGGAAACGGCCGCGAGGCCCAGTCGAGGGCGTTCTTCAGCACCCCCGGGATCGAGCCGTTGAACTCCGGGGTGGCGATCAGCACGCCGTCGGCGTCCGCGATCGCCTGACGCAGCCGCACGACGGCCGGGTCACCCGGCTGGGTG
>DATJOU010000132.1:0-2672 GCA_035506775.1 Solirubrobacteraceae bacterium
CGGCGAGGGCGAGGGCGGCCGCGCCGAGGCGGCCATCCGGCCGGAGCGCTTCGCACGGCTGGTCACGCTCGCCAGCATCCTGATCGCCGCCGGGCGCGCGGGCGAGCGCGTCTCCATTGCCGAGCTGCGCGAGCGCCTGCAGCTCAGCGAGGAGGAGCTGCGCGAGGACGTCAACGTGCTCAACGTCGTCAACTTCGGCGGCGGCTCGCGGTGGCGGGTCTCGAGCAGCTCGAGGCGCCGCTCGAGCTCGGCGACGAGCTCCTCAGGGCCGACCAGGCGCGCGTTGGCGCCCAGCCCGAGCACCCACGAGACGATCCCGCGCGGGTTCGAGAAGGGCGTGCAGAAGGTGCACTCGCCGTCCTCGCCGCGGATCTCGCCGTAGCGGCCGAAGTGGCGTTCGACCTGCCAGGCGATGCGCTCGGAGACCTGGATCTCGGCCACGCCCAGCTGCTCGCCCAGCTGCCAGTCGGCGCGCCCGGCGTAGGCGCGCGGGTCGAAGTCGGCGGGGCGGCGGAAGTCGTGCTCGGCCTTGGTGGCGTAGGAGACCTTGCCGCGGATCCGCGACAGCCGGAACACGCGGATCGCCTTGCGCTCGTGGGACAGGCCCAGGAGGTAGAACTGGCCGCCCTGGAAGATCAGGTGGTAGGGATCCACCTTGCGGGCTTCCTGCTCGTCGCGCTCCATCGTGTAGTAGTCGAACAGGATCGTCTTGTTGCGGAAGATCGCCGTCTCGATCTTCGCCAGGCGGGCCGTCAGCTCGTGTCCGCCGGCCGAGCCGGTGATCCCGAGCGCGACCGAGCTCTGCTCGGGGGCCCGCAGCGGGCTCGGCCTTCCCCAGGTGATCTGCTGGAGGGCCAGCCGCAGCGGCTCGGCGTAGGCGAATTCGCCGTCCAGCAGCGTGAGGGCGGTCTGCAGCGCCGCCAGCTCCTTGTCGGTGAACTCGATCGCGGGGAGGTGGAAGTTCTCCGGGCGCAGCGAGTAGTTCTCCTGCTCGGCGGCCCCGTCCGACGGTCGCTCGACGGTCAGCTGGATGCGCAGCGATTCGAGCTCGGAGCGGTCGGCGTAGAAGCGCCGCGCGAACGCGTCCTCGTTCATCCCGCTGTACCCCTCGACGTCGCGCCGGATCTCCAGGGCCGTCACCGGCCGCCGCTCGGCCATCAGATAGGAGATCAGCGAGAGCTGACGGATCAGCTTCTCGGTGTCCTTTGCCATCGGCCCAGTAACGATAGAAGCCAGGCCGCGACGCTGTTAGAGCCCGCGCGGGCCCCCAGCCGCTATTTGCGGCGTTTCAGGCAGCTTGGCGCGCAGGGGCTGCCGACGGCGGTCCGGAGCTGCCGTCCTCGCCGCCGTCGCGGGAGGCGAAGTAGGCACCCGTTCCGAGCGCCCGGTCATAGGCCGACCACGCGCTCCCGGGAGCCAGCTCCTTCTCGAGGCGGTCGAAGCTCCCGAGCCGGCCCCCGAGGTTGTCGATCATGTGCACGAGCGTCGCCTCGCGGGTGCACGGCACCACCGGGCTGCCGTGCTCGAGGGACCCGTGGTGGGAGAGGATGATGTGCCCGACGGCCCGCCCGAGCTCCTCGGGGAAGCCGTCGATCTCCTCGATCTCGCGCCTGATCCGGTAGTAGCCGAGGGCGATCTCGCCGTGCAGCCGGCCGAGGTCGGTCAGCTCGATGCTCTGGGGCTGCTCGCAGCTGTAGGCCTCGAGCTTGCCGATGTCGTGCAGCAGCGCCCCGGTGACCGCCACGTCGCGGTCCACGCCGCCGAAGGTCGCGCTGATCGCGCTCACCGCCTGGGCCACGCCGAGCGAGTGCTCGAGCAGCCCGTGCCTGTAGGCCTGGTGGTAGAACTTCGCCGCCGGCGCCAGCCGGTAGTCCGCCCACACGCTGGAGTCCTCGCCCAGGACCCGCTCCAGCAGGGCCCGCAGGTGGGGCTGCTGGATCGTGGCGAGCAGCTCCCGCACCTCGGCTTCCATCTGTGAGACCTCCCGTGAGGGCCCGTCGAGCAGCTCGCCGGGCTCGAAGCTCCCCGGCTCGGCCCGGCACAGCCCCCCGAGGTTGATCTGGGGGCCGAAGCGGGGGTGGATCACGTAGCGGCCGGTGACCCTGACGGGCTCGCCCGCGCGGGCGAGCTGCTCGACCTGCTCGAACTCGTCCCACACCATGCAGGCGACGGCGCCGGTGCGGTCGCCGAGCTGCAGCCGCAGGTAGTCCCCGCCGTCCCGGCGGCGGCGCCGCTCGACCTCGCGGATCACGAACACGGCGTCCACCTCGGCGCCGTCGGTGAGCTGGTTCAGGGGCACACGACGAAGGTAAAGACGGCCGCGGACGGGACTGCGTGGCCCCGCGGCCGGTGGGCGGCTGCTTAGACTCAGTTGCCGATGACGAGCAGGGACCGTTCTTGAGCGAGGGCGCCGTGACGGGCGTGGCTCCGCGGGTCCCGCTCGCAGGCACCGGCGAGCGCGGCGTGCTCCCCGCCCAGCAGCTGCGGAAGGCGCTGGGCGCCGGATGGCTGCAGGCCGACCCGTGGCAGATCCCGGCCTCCTCGGTGCAGCCGGCGAGCATCGACCTGCGCCTCGGGGAGCATGCGTGGGCGCTGCGGTGCAGCTTCCTGCCCGACAGCGACTCGACCGTGGAGGAGAAGATCGAGGAGCTCGCCTTCGAACGGATCGACCT
>DATJOU010000133.1:0-3068 GCA_035506775.1 Solirubrobacteraceae bacterium
CGCTGCGCGACACCCGCCGCCGCGATCCCGAGCTGCCCCGCTTCGTCGCTCCCCCACGCCCACGCGGACCCTTCAGCCAGGCGCGCGAGCGCGTAGTGCTCCCCCGCCGCGACTTCGACCACCGGCGAGGGAGGTTCGAAGATCACCGGCACCGCCGAGGTGCTCGCCTTCGTCGAGCCGTTGCCCAGCTCGCCGTACAGGCCGGCTCCCCAGGCGAGCACTTCCTCTCCCCCGCCGCGGATCGCATACGCCGATTCGCCGCCCGCCGCGATCCGTTCGACCCCGCCCAGCGGTTCTCCGCCGAGTTTCACCTGCCGCGGCGTGGTGCTGCACTGCACCGGCACGATCGCGTGGGTTTCCCCGTAGCAGAGTTCTTCTTCTTCGGCGCCCGCTTCGATCCCGAGCCGGCCGTATTCGTTCCCGCCCCAGGCGAGCACTTCGCCGTCCGCCAGCAGCGCGTAATCGGCCGTGCCGCCCGCCGCCACCTGGACGACGTCTTCGAGCCCCGGCACCTGCACCGGTTCGTCGCGCGGGCGCGCCAGCGAGGGAGCTTCGACCCGCTCGGTCCGTTCGAAGTTGCTTTCGCCGTTGCCACGCTCGCCGAATTCGGACGCCCCCCACGTCCACACCGTGCCGTTGTAGAGCAGCGCGATCGCGTGGGCGTTGCCGGCGGCGACTTCCTTGACGCCCGCCAGGTTGACCACCGGGGCGGGGCGGTTCTGCGCCTGTGCCCTGTGGCCGTCGCCGAGCTGGGCCTTCGCGTTCGAGCCCCACGACTCCACCGTGCAGTTGGAGAGCACGGCGAGGGCGAACTTGAAGCCAGCCGTCAGCTGCCGTACGCCCGTGGCGCCGAGCACCGCCCGCGGTGCGGCCTCGCGACCGTCGCGAAAGCCCGCCCCGAGCTGTTCGTTGCCGTTCACCCCCCACTCGACCACCGAACCCGCGGTGCTCGCCGCCGGGCAGCCTGCCGTCGGGGTGCTCGCGCCTTCAGCCGCCCACGCAGCCGCCGGTGCGCGCCAGGAGTCGAGTGGCCCGACCACCGCCGCAACAGCGGTCACGGCGCACAGAAGCGCGCACGCGCCCACGCTCGACATGTCCCCTCGGCGCATCGCAATGCCCCCTTCCGAAGATCGTCTGCCCAGTGTCGGCCGGCTATCCGCGGTGCTGGAGCCCGACGTCCCACCGCATCGTTCCCGCCGGGAGGGGATTCTCGCAGGTCGCGAGGCGGAGCGTCTCACCACCCGCTCGGGCGCCCCGGACGCTAACCTCGGCCCGTACGGCGGACCGCCGACTCGGCCGACGCGGCCCTTCGGGGACGCAGCCGCGGCAACGCGCCCTCCCCCGCGAGGGGGTAGGGCGGCCTGTCCAGGTGGCCGGGAGTGTCAAGCCGCCCAGGCAACGACACAAAGTCCTGGGACGCAGTAGTCAGATGGCGGCCCCCGTCGAGGGCCGGGCGGACCCCGGGTTCGCCCGGCCTTTCCTTAGGCTGGAGGTCCCACCCCGGGGGCCCACCCCCACAACGGACGAGAGGAGACCGCCGATGGCCTCAGAGGAGAACATCCCCCCCGCCCCACCGCCCGACCCCCGCGCGCGGCTGATGCAGGAAGTCGCCGAGCAGATGGACTCGATCGAAGCGGACTTCGGCGAGGACTACTCGATCGGGCGCGTCATCACGATCGTCGAGGTCCGCCGCTCCGACGGCGCCGTCGGCCTCAGGGTTCGCGCGGGCCAGTACCCGTGGGTCGCCCTCGGGATGCTCGAGTACGCCAAAAAAAGCGTCGAATCGCACCTCGAGGAGGAATGAGGACCTGACCGCGGCGGCGCCGCCCCCGACCCCTCCCGCGCCGCCCCCGGCGGCGCCTCTCTAGGCCCTCCCGAGCTGCGCGCGCACGAGCCGGCTGACCTGGTGGGCCTCCGGCACCCCCATCGCGAGCACCGCGCGGGCGTAGACGACGACACCCGCCACGCCCGCCACCCCGACGCTCACCAGCTGCGCCGGCAGCGAGGAGCCGAGCGCGGTCTCGAGCAGCCGCCAGACGGACCAGGAGACGACCCCCAGCAGGACCGCGGCGAGCGTGATGCGCGCCGTGATCATCGCCGTCTGGGCCCCCTCCACGCGCCCGTTGAGGCCCCGCCGCAGGCGCTCGAGCTGCAACCCCGCCATCACCAGGTTGGCGGCGAGCGTGCCGATGATCAGCCCCGGCACCCCCAGCGGCCGGTACAGGCCGACGCTCACCACGATGTCGACGACGATGTTGACCGCCGCGAGGCTCGTCGGGATCCAGGGCCGCTGGACCGCGAAGAAGGTCCGCGTGAAGAGCAGGTTCAGGCCGCCGAACGGGAGGCTGAAGGCGAACCAGAACAGCGCGATCGCGACGAGGTGGGTGGAGGCGGCGTTGAAGTGCCCGCGTTCGAACAGCAGCCGCACGATCGGCCGCGGCAGCGCGATCATGAAGGCCGCGGACGGGATCAGCAACAGGTTTATCTGGCGCATCCCCGTCCCCACCGCGCGCCGCATCGAGCCCACTTCGCGCGCGTGCGCCATGCGGCTGAGGGTCGGGAACAGGACCGTCGCCACCGCCACGCTGAACAGCCCCTGCGGGAGCATGTAGACGCGGAACGCGGTTTCGATCGCACGCGGCGCTTCCTTGTTGACGAGCGTGCCGAACAGCGAGTTGATCAGCTGATCGAGGTTCACGATCCCGAGCCCGATCGTGACCGGCATCATCAGCGTGAAGACCCTCCGCACGCGCGGGTCGTGCCAGTCGAGGTGGAACTGCAGCCGGAAGTCGATCCGCCTGAGGGCGGCGAACGCGAGCAGCAGCTGCACGAAGGTGGCCGCCAGGATCGCGATCGCGTACGCGTGCAGCTGGTTCCCGTCTTCATAGCCCCCGTGGAAGTGGGGGCGCAGCACCACCAGCAGGACGATTATCACCACGTTCCACACCGCCGGCGAGATCGCCGGGATGGTGAAGTGGTCGTAGGACTGCAGCACTCCCACCAGCAGCCCCGTGAGGCCGATGATGAGCACCACCGGGAAGAGGATCTGGGAGAGCCCCACGAGCAGC
>DATJOU010000134.1:0-2195 GCA_035506775.1 Solirubrobacteraceae bacterium
CGCGGAGGCGGTGCGGGCCCGACCAAAGGACGACCCTGGTAGGGCTGGGGGCCGTCCGAAGACCCGCGAGAAAGGGGGCGATGCTCGCGGGCCCGTCCGACTTCCGTGTCGCGCTTTAGCATAGCGCTGCCGGATGTCCCACCGTCAAGCAGGTTGGACAGAAATGGACGCGTTTTGGCACCCGGTGCACCGTCTGACCGCGTTCTGGTTGAAAATGCAACCGCGCAACCTTCGCCCTCAAACCACGTTTGAGCGGTGGGGGTTGGTGGCCCCGCTCGAGTTTGCCGCCTCTGCTCACCGGCTAGGCAGGTACGCGTGACGCTCTCCAATAGCCCCGTTCAACCCCATCCTGATCCGATCTGGGCGCCGCTCAGGGTCGACGTGGTGGGTGTGCCGCTCGCGGTCATCGACTACGACCGGACGCTTGATTGGATCGAGGCGATGGTGGCCGAGCGCCGGCGCGGCTATGTGTGCGCCTGCAACACCCACACCGTGAGCGCCTCCCACGAGGACCCCGAGCTGCGCGCCGCGCTTCTGTCCTCCTATGCGCTCAACGTGCCCGACGGCATGCCCCTGGTGTGGGCGCTGAACGCGCTCGGCAATTCGCTGCCCGACCGGGTCTATGGCCCCGAGCTGATGGCCCGCGCCTTCGCCCGGGCTCGCTCGAACGGGCACCGTGTCTACCTGTACGGCGGCCGTGACCATGACGCGCTCCTGCAGCTCGGCATCAACCTGCGCACACGTTTCCCGGGGGTCAACGTCGTCGGTGGCTACGCCCCTCCGTTCCGCCCGCTATCCACCGAGGAGCGCTCCGCGATCATCGACGAGATCAACGAGTCCGAGGCCGACGTGGTGTGGGTCGGCATCGGGGTGCCCAAGCAGGAGAAGTGGATGGCAGCCATGCGCCCGCACCTCGAGGCCCCCGTCCTCGTCGGCGTCGGTGCCGCGTTCGACTTCCACGCCGGCCTGGTCCCGCAGGCCCCACCGCTGCTCCAGGGAGCCGGCCTCGAATGGGCCTACCGGCTCGCACACGAGCCGCGCCGGTTGTGGCGGCGTTACCTGCGCTACAACCCCCGGTTCGTGCACGCATTCGCGCGCCAGCTCGCGGCACACCGAGCCGCACGCCGCCGGCCCTGAACCTCTACCAGCGAGCGGACACGCAGAAGCAATCGTCACGCGGCGAACGGCTCCCGCGCCTTAGGCTGCCCGGCCGCGACCTCAAAGAGCTGCTCGGCGACGCCGTGCCGGGCGACCACGCCCACCAGACGCTCGCCGATCGCTACGTCGAGCGTGAGATCGGCCGCCCGCGGCGAGGACCGTGGCGGGTCCTGGACCTCGGTTGTGGCGCGGGCGACTCAGTCGCGCTGTTCAGAGCGCGCGACCCCGAGGTCCAGTGGGTGGGTCTCGACGTTCCCGGCTCTCCAGAAGCACGCGAGCGGACTCGCAGCGATGCACGGTTCGAGACCTTCGACGGCATCTCCGTGCCGTTCGCCGATGGGAGCTTCGAGCTGGTCTACTGCAAGCAGGTGCTCGAGCATGTCCGCCACCCGGAGCCGCTGCTGAGAGAAGTGTTCAGGGTGCTCGTCCCCGGTGGCTGGTTCGCAGGCTCAACCTCCCAACTCGAGCTCTACCACTCGCTGAGCCTTTGGAACTACACCCCCTTCGGATTTGTGGAGCTGCTGAGAGCGGCTGGACTGCGCGCCGTCGAGCTACGACCAGGGATCGACGGCTTGACGATGATGGCCTGGCGCCTGGCCGGAGGTCATCGTTACTTTCACCGATGGTGGGAGCGGGAGTCGCCCCTGAATCGGGCGCTCAACGCCTCTGCTCGGGCAGTGAACGCCGACGTGCGGGGGCTGAACGCCACCAAGCTGCTGTTCTGCGGGCAGTTCGCGTTCCTAGCCCGCCGCGAGGAGAACGTGACATGACCGCCTCAGGCTCGACGCGGGCGGCTCCGTATGACCCCGACAACGTCCTGGACCGCCTCAGCCGGGAGTCGCCTCGGGAGCTCCAGTATCGCCACGTCATGCGCCGCGAGCAGGCGCTGCTTGCGGCTCGCTTGTCGATTTCGCGTGGGGACGTCCTGTCCGTAGGTGCCGGGTGGTATCCGGGACGCCATCTGTTCCCGGCGCCGGCATTCCGACTGGTCGCGGTCGACTCCGATCCCGAGCGAGTCGCGGGCGTCGAACAAATGG
>DATJOU010000135.1:0-14774 GCA_035506775.1 Solirubrobacteraceae bacterium
GCGGGCGGGGAGCCCCGCGCCCGTGCCCAACGGACCTCAGGCCGGAAGGCCCGCGGGAGCCCCCGGGACCTCGGGCAGGTGGAAGTGCGCCATCGTCAGGCGCGTCTCCCCGGAGATCCTCACCAGCACCATCGCGACGACGCCGCAGTGGGGGCAGCGCACGACCGTCCCGGGCGCCCGCAGGTAGACGAGCAGCTCCCCCACCATCGACGGCTCGCCGCAGCTCGAGCACGACCCCGTGAGGGTGGTCGCCTCGCACCCGAACAGCTCGAGCAGCTCGCCGGCGATCGCGTTTCCGTCGAGCATCTCCACGATCTCACCCGGTCGGCCCGAACCGCTCGGTCCTGACGCGCCGTTGGGGGTTGCCGGCCTCGGCGAGCACCCCGGCCGCGGTCTCCACGAAGCCGCTCGGCCCGCATACCAGGTTCAGGGGCTCCTCGGCGGCGGGCCACGAGACCTCCTCGATCAGCCGCCGGTCGATGCGCCCGCTGTATCCGCTCCACCCCGGAGGGGAGGTGCGGGTGAGCGTGTAGCGGATGTCGACCCCCTCGTCGCCGCCGAGATCCATCAGCTCGCGGCCGTAGATGATCTCCTCCTGTGAGCGGACCGAGTACAGCAGCCGCACGGGCGCGTCGGAGTTGGTGGCCCGGCGGTGGCGGAGCATCGCCCGGAAGGGCACGATCCCCGAGCCCCCCGCCACCAGCAGCACGGGGCCCGGCTCCGAGGCGTCCCACACGAAGTAGCCGCCGATCGGTCCCCGCAGCTCCAGTTCGTCGCCGGATCGGAGCTCGTCCGTCAGATAGGAGGAGACCTCGCCGTCCTCGAGTCGCTCGACGGTCAGCACCACCATGGCGTCCTCGGGGGCCGAGGCGATCGAGTAGCTGCGCTGGGCCTCGTAGCCGTCCTCGGCCGTGAGGCGCACGTCGACGTGCTGGCCGGCCCGGTGGCCCGGCCACTCGGGCAGCTCGAGCACGATGCTCCGCACCCGCTCGGTCTCCCGCACGAGCTCGACCACCGTCCCCAGCTGCCAGGTCAGTCTCCCTGGTAGCGCTGCTCGAGCCATGGGTCCCCGTGGTCGTGGTAGCCGTAGGTCTCCCAGAACCCGGGCTGGTCCTCACGTGTGAGCCGGATCCCCCGTACCCACTTGGCGCTCTTCCAGAAGTACAGGTGCGGTACCAGCAGCCGGGCGGGGCCGCCGTGCTCGGGTTCCAGTGGCTGTCCGTCGTACTGGTAGGCGACCCACGCCCTGCCGCCGGTGACGTCCTCGACGGCCAGGTTGGTGGTGTAGCCGCCGTCGCACCAGGCGGTCAGGTAGGGGGCCGAGCTGCGCACCTCCCCCAGCAGCGTGTCGAGCGTCACGCCCCGCCAGCTGGTGTCGAGCTTCGACCACTTCGTCACGCAGTGGATGTCCACCGTGACCGTTTCGGCCGGAAGTGAGGTGAACCGCTCCCAGCTCCAGGAGGCCGGCTGCTCGACCTCGCCGTCGATCGTGAAGCTCCACTGCTCCAGCGGCGTGTGCGGGGTGGGTCCCGCCGACAGCACGGGGAAGTCCGGCGTCAGGTACTGGCCGGGGGGGATCCGCGACGGATCGGCGTCCATCCGCTTGCGACCCGAGAAGCCACGTGAGATGTGGGGCATCGGCCTGCCGAACTTATACCGCCGAGCCGCCGCCGAGTGCTCGCAGCAGCCCCCGTTCGAGCACCAGCGGGACGAGCAGGTCGCGATAGCCGTGGTCGTCGAACAGGACCGTGAGCTGGTCGCCGTCGTAGCGCTGCACGGTCCCCTCCCCCCAAAACTCGCTGAGGACCCTTTCGCCGAGCCCGAACGGTTCGGCGGCGGCCTGCGGGGCGGGGCCGAGCAGGTCGTTGTCGCATGCCCCGCACGGCCCTGGATAGTCCTGGCCGAAGTAGGTCAGCAGGAACGAGCGTCGGCAGCCGCCCGTCTCCGCGTAGCGGCGCATCATCTCGACCCGCGAGCGCTCGACCTCCTGTCCCCGCTCGGTCTCCTCGCCGGAGGCGGCCATCGCCTCGGGGACCCCCATCTCGGAGCTCCAGCGCACGTTCCCGTCCGCGGACCAGCAGGCCGCGCCGACGTCCACCAGCCGGGCGAGCGCGAGCGTCACGGTCCGTGAGTTGAGCTGGAGCGCCTTCGAGAGGGCCGTCGGGTCCGTGGCGGCCGTCGTCCCCGCGAGCCGCTCGGCGACCGCCGCGACCGCCTTCTCCGAGATCGGACGCACCGTCAGATGGCGGGCCTGGGCGAGGTCTGCGTGGCGGTACAACAGCCGCGCATGGGCCGCCCCGCCGTCGCGGCCCGCACGGCCGAACTCCTGGTAGTACGCATCCAGCGAGCTGGGGACGTCGGTGTGCAGGACCCAGCGCACGTCGGGCTTGTCGATGCCCATCCCGAAGGCGACGGTGGCGCACACGATCCGCGCCGAGCCGCCGAGGAAGGCATCCATCGCGGCGCGCCGCTCGGAGTCGGCCAGGCCGGCGTGGTAGAGGGTCACGGTGTGGCCCGCGGCGGCCAGCGTGTCGCGCGCGGACGCCGCCCCGGCGCGGGTGGCGGCGTACACGATCCCCGCTCCCCCGAGCTCCGCCGCGGAGGACTCGAGCTCCCGGGCCTTGTCCGCCGGCGTGGCGACGGTGTTGACCGAGAGCTCGATCGCGGGCCGGTCGAAGTCCCCCACGACCACGTCGGCGTCCCGCAGTGCCAGACGCCGCGTGATCTCGGCGCGCACGGGCGGGGCGGCGGTCGCCGTCAGCGCCAGCCGCACCCTTACCCCCAGCTCGTCGGCCTGGGCGCCGAGGCGCAGGTAGTCGGGGCGGAAGTCCTGACCCCACTGGCTGACGAGGTGGGCCTCGTCGACCACGAACAGCCCCGCCTGCGAGCTGCGCAGGGCCACTCCCACCTCCTCGTTGGAGAGCTCCTCGGGCGAGACGAACACGAACTCCCCTGGGCGCCCGACGCCGGCCAGAGCCTCCCGCCAGGCCCGCTTGGAGAGGCTCGAGTTCAGGACGGTGGTGGACAGCCCGGCGGCCGCGAGGTGGGCCTGCTGGTCGTTCTCGAGCGCGATCAGGGGGCTGACGACGACGGTGGGCCCGCCCGTGAGCAGCCCGGCCAGCTCGTAGATGGCGGACTTCCCGGCCCCCGTCGGGAGCACGGCGAGGACGTCCCGGCCCGCCAGCACGGACTCGACCGCACGAAGTTGACCGGGACGCAGCGCGGAGAACCCGAACCGCTCGCGTGCCAGCTCGTTGATCTGCTCGGCGGCGGTGCTCCCGGATGCGGCGCTCATCGGGACTCCTTTCGGCGCGGTGGAACGGGGTCAGATCGTGTCACGCCGCCGGGCGCGAGCACTGCCGTCGTCGGGGGCTCACGACCGGTCCTACAGCGGCCGATTAGAACGGTAGGCGGCTATTTAGAGCGGCAAATCGCCGTCTGCGCCCGGGACCCTCAAGGCTTGTGGGGTCGGTGCCGAAACAGGATGCATGAAGATGGCTATCGAGTTTGAGGACACCGATCCTGCTCAGGTCACGAACGAGCTCGTGCGCATGTTGACGCTGGCGCTCAAGACGGGCGTGGAGATCGACGCCACGGACGACTCGTTCATCGTCACGAACCCGGGCGAGGAAGAATGTGTCCGCCGCTGGATCGGTCCCGACGGCGAATACCGCCGGGACATCCTCGAGCGGCGCTGGGTCGTGAAGGAAAGCACCGACGCCACCGGGCGTAAGGTGCCGCTCCCCGGCGACTGATCGCCGCCGTTATCCGCCGGCGATCAGCGCTTCGATCCGTGGGCTGCCCCTGCCGGTGACGTAGTCCCACCCGGGGGTGCACGGGTAGAGCGTGTTGTCCCCGAGGACGACGTCTTTGAAGGCCCCTTCCGGCTCGCCGTAGATAGTCGGGCCGGCGAACGGGACAGTCCCTCCATGGGCGCCCTCGACGCGCGCCCACACGCCCTGCCACGCCGGAGCCCCGACGCTCGTGCCGCCGATCGTTTCCTGGCTGCCGTCGATCACGACCACCACACCGCTGTTCGGGTCGGCGTCGAAGGCGACGTCGGGGACGCCCCTGCGGAGGGCGACGAAGCTACCCCCCGCGCCTTCCTGCCAGGGGGGCACCGACTCGATCAGGCTCGTTCCCCCGCCTCCCGAGTACCACCCGATTTCCTCTTCACCACCGAGCACGCTGGTTCCGCCGACGCCGATCGCGTACGGGCTCGAGGCCGGGTAGTCGACGCCGGGAGCGCCGAGCGGGAGCCCGTTCTCGCCCACCAGCACCGGGCACTGAGACCCCGTGTCGCCGGACGAGGTGAACAGCGTCCGGCCCTCGGCGACAGCCTCCGCCAGGACGGTGTCCAGCGAGCTCGAGAAGCCGGCGGCGTCGGACAGCAGCTCACACTCTCCGGCCGAGAAGCTGGCCTGGGGTGTCGCGTCGTCGGTCACCCAGCGGTCGATCGTTTCCAGGATCGAGCTGTCTTCCATCGAGCTTCCGACGTACACGTTGAGCGCACTCACCGAGGGAGCCATGCCGGTGGAGTACTGGGTGTCGAGATCCCACTCGTCGTCACCTTCCGTTTCGGTTCCCGGCGACCCGACTTCGATCTGGTGCCACGGGACTTCGGGCAGGCTGAAGGCGTGCTCGAAGGTGCGCAGGTCCGACTCCACTCCGGCGATGTTCCCGGCCGTGATCACGGACACCTGCTGGCCGGCTCCCGCCTGGGAGGCGGGTGCGTGGTACAGCGACCACAGCTGCTGCGGGTCATAGCTGCGGGGATATTCCACCGCCCCGGGAAGTTCGGGGAGTTCGGTCGCGGACGGTCGCTCCAGCGAGCCGTGCACGCGCTCGAGGCTCGACAGCCCCGTCACCGCGGTCACCTTGCCCGCGATCGCCGCCGGCAGGGCAGCCGTCGCGGACGTGGACACGTAGTCGCCGCCCGCGGCGGCGTAGCGCTCGAAGGTCGTTCCCAGCGCCGACCCGAGCGCCGCCGCCGGTCCGGTGACCCTCACGAGCAGCCGGTCCGCGGACACCGAGGAGACCTTCAGCCCGCTCTTGGCGGCCCACGTCGAGATCGCCTGGACGGTCGCCGTGGTGGGGGCGTAGCTGCTCATGAAGGCGGCGGGCGTGAGCCCCCCGGTGCCGGCCCCGGCCAACGCCTGGAGGGCCCCGCTGCGGCGGGGGGCGAGGGTCAGAACGACCGACTGTTCACCCTCGGCGGGGCCCAGGGCGGTGGAGCCTTTTGACAGCACCGGTGCGGCGCCGCTGAGGGCGAGCGCCCCGGAGCAGGTGGCAAGCAGGACACCGATCGCCGCGCAGCTCGCGGCACAGAACAGCCGTGATCGTTTTGACATCTCCCTCCTCCAGAGGGGCGGGGTGGGCGGAAAGGGGCCGCGGGCTGAGACCGCCGCGGCCTGTGACACTCGCCAATACCCAGGCCGCGGGCGTTCTAACCCGAGCCCCTCGCGCACGTCGTCGCTCAGGCGGTGATCGGGACGTGACCGGGCTGGGCCGCCACCCGCTCCAGCCAGCCGCGGATCGCCGGGTACGGCGTCAGGTCGAACCCGCCCTCGCCGGCCACGTGGGTGTAGGCGTAGAGGGCGATGTCGGCGATCGTGTAACGGCCCGCCACCAGGAACTCGCGCGTGGCGAGCTCCCGCTCCATCGCGTCGAGGGCCGCGTAGCCCGCCGCTCGGCGGGCCTCCACCTCGGCGGCGGGAGCGGGTGTCGGTGACACCGCGACCCAGAACCTCACGACTGCGATGTTGGGCTCGTGGCTGTACTGCTCGAAGAACATCCACTGCAGCACCCTCGCCACGTCGAAGGGATCCTCGGGCAGGTACTGCGTGTCCCTCGCGAGGTACCACAGGATCGCGTTCGACTCCGCCAAGGGGCGGCCGTCGTCGAGCACCAGCGTGGGCACCCGCAGGCCCGGGTTCAGCGCTCCGAGCAGCTCGAGCCGGTTCGAGCGGTCGACGACGTCCACCTCCCGCCGCTCGTACCCGACCCCGAGCTGGGCCAGCAGCAGCCGGACCTTGTAGCAGTTGCCCGAGACCCGGGAGTCGTACAGGAGCAGCGCGGGACCTACCGCGCCGGAGCGCCGCTCGCGGTACGCGGGGCCCGGCGCCGGCGCCCCCGAACGATGACCTCCGGGGACGCCGGGGCAAGCACCCCCTCTACCTCCTGGCTTTCACGTACCGGAACCTCGTCTTCGCGGAGGCCCTGCCCGTCGTGGGGCTGGTGCCCGAGACCGTCGTCACCGCGACGTGCACCGCGCCCGTCCCGGCGGGCGAGGTCACCGTGATCGAGGTGGCCGTGTCCATCGTGACCGTTCCTTTGGCCGCACCGAACTTCACTTCTTTGGCGCCACCGAGGTTGGTGCCCGTGATCGTGACGCTCGTGCCGCCGGTGGTGGGTCCCCGTTTGGGGGATAGGTGAGTGACGGTCGGGGGCGCCGGCGTGGGCAGCGTTTTGAATGTCTGTTCGCCGCCGTGGCTCGTACCGCCCGCGTTCGTGGCCGCGATGCGGTAGTCGAAGGTCTGACCGGGGGTCAGGCCGGTCAGTGTCGCGGTCACGGCCACCGGGCTGGTGCCCGAGCCGGGGGCCGACGAGCACGGAACGCTGGACCCCAGGGACGGCGAGACGCCGTATTCGAAGCGGCAGTCGGTCACGTTCGAGCCGTTCGGGTTCACCGTCCCGGCGAGCGTCGCTTCCGTTTCGGTGACCGACGAGGCCATGCCCGTTTCGACCGCCGGGGCCTCCACGACGTCGTAGCTGATTTCAGCGGTCCCTTCTTCCCCGTTCTCGCTCGCGGCGGTCACGCCGTAGGAGTCGGGTCCGAGCGTGGCGGTGTTGAGCGCCCCGCTGCCGGGGTTGCCTTCGAGGCCGTTGGAGTCCTTGCACGAGGCGATCGGGCTGCCGGCTTCGATCCCGGCCTCGCCGAATTCGAACCCCGGTTCCGCCGGGCTCGGCGCGCACGAGAATTCGGTCGCCACCGAGGCACCTTTGTCGTAGGTGCCGCCCGAGGCGGGCGAGGAGATCGTCGCCGTGGGGGCCGTGGGCTCGAAGTCGTAGGTCGTGGACGCCGCGCCGAAGCCGATCGTGAAGTCGTCCACGTAGCTGACGAACTTGGCGTTTTCTTCGGCCTCGCCGACCGCCACCCGCACTCCGCCGCCGCGGCTGCTGTTGACGATCACCGCTTCCGGGTGCTCCGCGAGGTACTTCGACAACGGTTCCACGCCGGAACCGGGAGTCCCGAGTTCTTCGTTGTTGTCCCACCAGCCGCCGACGGCCGCGTTCCATGTCTGCCACCTGCCGAGTTCCACGGCACCCTGTTCGGGTAGTGATGGGTTGCCGCTGGCGTGGGTCTGGTAGGGGGGCTCGAAGAACAGCTCGTCGTCGACGGCACCGTGGGCCCGGCCCTCGTTGTTGACGAACAGGGTCAGGAACGTGTCCTGCTGTTCGTTGACGGTGTGTTCCTGCAGGTAGGTCGAGTATGCCAGCGTGGTGAGTTCACTCAGCCGCTCTCCGGCGTAGCCGTCGTTGCGGATCTGGGCGGCACATTCACCACCGCTGGTGCCGGTGCCCGTCCGGAGCTCGGCGCTGCCCCTGCCGAGGGGTGGCGTGGCGGGACCGGGGACGAGGCTCACCGAGCCACCGCAGAACGGTTCGTCGGGTTCCAGCGGTTCGCCGAATTCGTGTGGAGCATCGTTTTCCGATGCGTTGGTCTGCCCTATCCAGCCGTTCATGTGACCGCCCACACGGACTTCCGTTTCGCCGGCGAACGCCGACGTGGCGCCGGCGAGCAGCAGAAGCAGCGTGAAGGCCATGCCGAGGAGAGTCGCTCGTACGCGCATTTCCAGCACCCCCAGATTTGGATTGCAGGATGATCCGCGATCCCTTGGGCCAGCTGCGGCTTTCCTACCCGCGCGAGCCCGTGAGCGCCGGGAACGCGATTATCGAGGGACCGAACCCTACCACCCCGTCCGCTCCGCGGAGCCCCGGCTGACCCAGGTCGGCGGGGGCCTTGCAGCGTTTGAAGCGCCGGTCCGCAGCAGGTAGCCTCTCCCATCTCGGAGGACTTTGGGGGTGACGGAACACGCATCACCAGCCGCTCGGCTGGCGTCCCACGCTCGCGCCGCGATCGGTCTGGGCCTCCTGCTGGGTGCGTTGACCGGCGGGACCACGGCGACTGCGATGGGATCGCCGGCGACTGCCTCGACGCCGCCGCACGGGGTCTCCGAATATGTGGTCAAGCGCTCGTGCCCGGCGACGCCGCGCGGTGCCCGCTGCCTGGCGGCCCGCCTCGTTCCGGCCTCGGGGCGCAGCGCGCGCTCCGCGGACGCCGCGGACGCCGCCGCCGGGTCGGCCGACGTCCCCGCCGCCGAAAGCAGGTCGGAATGCGAAAAGAGCCACAAGAAACCGGTCGTTGAAGGGTGCGACGGGCTCACCCCACAGGACCTGTGGAGCGCCTACGGGCTCACCACCACGACCGCGGCGACGCCTCAGACGATCGCGATCGTGGCCGCCTTCGACGACCCGAACCTCGAAAAGGACCTGCAGAAGTACAGCAAGACCTTCGAACTGACGCCGTGCACGAAACGCAAATCGTGTCTGACGAAGGTGAACCAGAACGGTGAAGCGGAACCGCTGCCGGCGGTGAATCCCGGCTGGGCGGAAGAGATCTCGATCGACGTGGACATGGCCCACGCCATCTGCCAGAACTGCCACATCGTGGTCGTCGAGGCCAACTCGGCGGAATCCGCCGACCTGGAAGCGGCCGAGGAAACCGCGGCGAAGCTGAAACCTCAGGAGATCTCCAACTCCTGGGTGGAGCCGGAGCCCGCCACCGAAAGTCACGCCTTCGACCATCCGGGGGTCGTGATCACCGCCGGCAGCGGCGACGAAGGATTCCTCAACTGGATCCCCGGATCCCCGGAAGCCGGCGAGATCGGATACCCGGCCTCCTCGCCCGACGTGGTGTCGGTTGGCGGGACGCGCTTGGAAGACGTCGCCGGGACGTGGACCTCGAGCGTCTGGAACGGCGAGGGGATCGGCCAGGAACGGGGGGCCACGGGAGGCGGCTGCAGCGAACACTACGAAGCCCCCTACTGGCAGCTGGAACTCCCCGACTGGTCGCTGGTGGGCTGCTCGGCCAAACGCGCCGTGGCGGACGTTTCCGCCGTAGCCGACCCCTACACGGGTGTGGCGGTGTACGACAGCGTGCCCGACGAAGAAGGCCAGCCCTCCTACTGGGAACCGCTGGGCGGTACGAGCGTCTCCGCACCGATCGTCGCGGCGATGTTCGCGCTCGCGGGAGGCAGCCACGAAGTCGCATACCCGGCCCGCACCCTGTATGAAAACGCGGCCCTGAACCCGGCGTCGGTGACCGACGTGGTGGAAGGGTCCAACGGCGCCTGTGGGAAAGGGGGGCTGCTCCCCGGAGGGTTGCCGCGCTGCAGCGTCGCCGAACTGGGGCAGAGCTGTGGGGGCGAGGCGATCTGCGTCGCCGGTCAGGGGTATGACGGTCCCTCGGGACTCGGAACCCCGGACGGGCTCGGCCTGTTCGAGTCCACGGGGGCACCGGCGAAGAAATCCCAGAAGATCGGATTCGGCTCGGAGCCTCCGAGCCCGGCCCGCCTGGACGGGCCCGGCTACCAGGTGACGGCACAGAGCACCTCGGGGCTCCCGGTGACGCTGCTTTCCGAGACCCCCTCCGCGTGCCGGGTGGAAGGGTCCACGGTGAGCTTCGTGGGCCTCGGGACCTGCACGATCGAAGCCGTCCAGCGAGGGGGTGGCGAATACGGGCCGGCAGCATCCGTGCAGCAGTCCTTCGCCGTCGAACCCGGCCTCCAGACCATCGCGTTCGCCAGCACCGCCCCAGCCTCCCCCCTAGTCGGCGGCCCGGCCTACGCGGTCTCCGCGACCGCCTCCTCGGGGCTGCCCGTCGCGCTCGCGTCGATCACTCCCTCGGTGTGCACGCTGGGCGGATCGACCGTCAGCTTCATCGCCGCGGGCACGTGCACGGTCGAAGCGACCCAGCAGGGCGACGGCGAATGGGAGCCGGCGGTCGGGGTCCAGCAGAGCATGACCGTCGCCGCCCCGCAGCCGGCATCCACGCTGCAACCGGTGTTGACGGGAACTGCTTCGAAAGGCGAGCTGTCGTTCACCTCCGGCCCGCTCGCCACGATGACCGGTGTACGAGTCGACCACGCGAGCGGGGCGCTCACCTTCACCCTGTCGCTGACCGCTCCGGGGTCCGTGACCTGGCGGTTCACGTTCGGGCCCCACACGCCCGCCTCGGCGAGAGCGCTGCGCGGCGGCTGTCACAGGGGCGCGGTCCGGCTCGGGGGTAGCTGCCACGCCACGCCGGCCCTGTTCGCGAGCGGCCACCTGCAGTCGGCGAGGGCGGGGAAGGTCACCCTCACCGTCCGCCCGGGCCGGCTTGCCGGCCTGGCACTCGCCGCCACCACCGGGAGCGGACGCGGGATCCTCGTGAGCGGCGAGCTGACCGTGCAATCCACCGATGTGCGTGACCACGTGTCGCTCGCCCGCAGGCTGTCCGACTACCTGACTGCCGCCCACCGGCGCTGAGCCGGCTCGGCCACGCGCCGGGGCTCGTGACGCCCGGCTGGACCAGAGCCCGGAGTGCCCTTCGCGGTCAGGCCGGGCCGGTGCCCACGGCCCGTGCCCACACCACAGTCAGCGTCTCGATCAGCTGCTCGGCGTCGGCCGTGCTGCCCCCGGCCCGGAGCAGCTCATGGATGCTGTGCAGGGTCATGTGCATCAGCGCGCGTCCGAGGGCGTCGGCGGGGGGCCCCGCCGTGGGGGCCAGCCCGGCGGTACGCTCGCGTTCGATCAGCAGCGTGCAGCGGCCAACCGCGCGGTCGAAATACATGTTCAGCGCCTGGTCGATCTCGGGGTGGGCGCCGCGGCTGTCGAGCGCCGGTCGGCGGACATCTCCTCCAGCACGCCGCTGTACAGGAGCAGCAGGATCTGGGCCTTGTCGGCGAAGTAGAAGTAGAACAGCGAACGCGACACCCCCGCCGCGGCGGCGATCTGCGCGATCGTCAAAGCGGAGAAGGCGGTATCGCTCAGCAGCGCCCTCGTGGCGTCGAGGATCGCCTGTTCGCGGCGGTCGCCCTGGCGCGGCCTGACGTCCCGCTGCCCCCGCCTGGAGGTCGTGGCTCCGGTCACGGTGGCATCCTAGGCTGACTGGTCAGCCGGCCGGCGGCTTGACTTTTATCTCGAGCGGCTGTTCGGTGGTCGTCTTGGTCGTGGTGGTCAGCGTCGCGCCCGGGTAACGGGTGTGGGTCTGGCTTTTCGTTTCTTCCAGTTCCAGTTCCTCGGCCCCGGCGGCCGCCGAGAAGGTCACTTCGGTGCCGGTGATCAGCGAGTTGAAGCTCGCTTTCAGCAGCCCGCCGACGGCCCCCGAGAGCCGGAATTCCGTGCCCGCGCACGTGAAGCCCAGCATCGTCTTGGCGGCGAGGGTCGTGAACGATTCGGCGCCTTCTTCGTAGCTGTAGCTTTCCATCGGTTCGCTGACGATCGTGCCCGGCATTTCGTTGACGCTGGCGCATTTGGCCCCGGCACGTTCGCAGCCGGTGAACGTGAGCGTGACCAGGCTCTGGTTCGCGCTGCGCATCAGCCCACTCGAGCTGGAGCTGGTGGAAGTACATTCGGTGTTGGGCTCACTCGGGGCTGAGAGCACGACCGGGCCACCTTCGACCTTGAACGAGTTCAGGCCCTTTTCGTATTTACCCTTGTAGGACTTCACGCCCTTCTTTTCCTTGAAGTCTTCTTTCGTGCAACCCGGGTCTTCGAAATGGCCCTTCTTCAGTGCGAAGCAGCCCACGGGCGCGGGGAACCATTCGTACTTGCCCTTGTATGACCTGACTTCCTTTTTCAACTTGAAGTCTTCTTTCTGACAGAGCGAATCTTCGAAGTGTCCATGCTTGAAGGGCTCACATTTGCCGACCTGCTGGTTCGCCGCCGGCCCACCCACATGGCGGGGGTCTGACAGTTCGGCGATGTCCGGCTTGGTGCTTTCCGTGGCCGTCACCTTGATGCATTCGGTGGATTCGTTGTACACGGCGACCGGTTCTTCGATCGGTTCCCAGCCCGTCCTGGGGTTTTCGTACCAGAGCGTCTTGGCGTTACCGAGTTCGCAGTCTTCGTATTCCATCTTCTTGAAGCTGGCGCCTTCGGAGTGGTAGACCTGCATGTACTTACCTTCGCTCTTGGCGAGCGGTGGTCCGCCGATGTTGGAGCCGTACGGGCCGATCGTCACCTTGCCCACGCCTTCGCTGGCCTTCACCTTGAAGCCTTCGACTTCCGCTTCCGCCGGTTTTGCGATTTCGGCGGTTTCGCCCGTGTCGCTGGTGTTCAGCGTCGTGAGCGTCCGGTCTTCGCCGCGGCTCGTCCCAGCCGAGGTCTTGGCCACCACGCGGAAGTGGTAGACCGTGTTCGCGGTCAGGTTTTCGACCTTCCCAAAGACCGCCACGGGAGCTTCGCCTTTGCCCGCAGGCGAGCCGCAGGCCACGCTGGAGCCGTAGCCGGTGCTGGTCCCGTATTCGAACTTGCATTCGGTGACTTCTTTTCCACGCGGATTTACGGTGCCGTTGAACTGGGCGAGCGTCTTTGCCACTTCTGAGGCCGCCGACGTCACGACTTCCGGGGGCGGGCCCGGTGATTCGTATTCGAAGGCCCAGGCGTGTTCGGATCCGCCGAGGATCGCGGTTTGGCCGTTTTCGGACAGGCTCGCGGACTTCCCGAACGAGCCGCTCCCACCGGAGTTTTCGAGTTTTTCGGCAGCTGACCATTTCCCGGCCGTGAACGTGTAGGCCCACGCCCCTGTGGCGTTGCCCTTACGCGTGATCACCGCGGCGGTCCCTTCACCCGACAGCGCGACCGATCCGGCGAAGGCTGTGGTACCCGGGTTGGGTGGAGCTTCCTGTTCGGTCCATTTTTCGGCTGCGCGCGTGAACGCGAACGCGCCGCCTTTGTTGCTTCCTCCGTAGTTGGGCGCTCCGACCAGGGCGGTGTTGCCGCTCCCCGACAGCGCCACGGTGGTTCCGAAGAATCCGTTTTCTTTCTGACCGGTCGTCCCAGGCGGCGTGAGCTTCGCCTGCTGGCTCCATTTGCCGGCGGAGAAGACGTACACGAACGCGGAGCCTTCGTGTACCGCAGTCGTCTGTTCCTCGTCGGCACCGATCAGCGCCGTGGTCCCTTCCGCCGACAGGGCGACGCTGTACCCGAGTTCGCTCTGGTGTTCTTCGCCGCTCAGCACCGTCCCCTGCTGGCTCCAGGCTTCCCCGGTGCGGGTGAAGACCCACGCACCACCGGCGAAGCTTTTCGCCCCTGCACGATCGGGGCCGCCGATCACAGCGGTGTTGCCCGAGCTCGACAGGGCGACGCTCCAACCGAA
Organism: Solirubrobacteraceae bacterium; assembly: GCA_035506775.1. GTDB lineage: Bacteria > Actinomycetota > Thermoleophilia > Solirubrobacterales > Solirubrobacteraceae > Palsa-744. Next base: position 13,424 of record DATJOU010000135.1, read on the forward strand.
CTCGGCCTGTTCGCTTTTTTCGCTGTCGAGCAGCGGTTCGCCCTGCTGTTCCCAAGTCGAGCCCGTGCGTGTGAACACGTAGGCGGCGCCGTTGAAGCCGTTTGTGAGGTAGGCCCCGACGATCGCGGTGTTGCCGTTCGCCGAGAGCGCGACGCTGTCCCCGAAGTAGGTCGGTTCGATGCCTCCTTTCGCAACCAGCTTTTCACCCTGCTGTTCCCATTTCGCGCCCGAACGCACGAACACGAAGGCGGCGCCCGGGTATCCGGTGCCCGGATTGTGGGTGCCGTCTTCGGAGGCGCCCACGATCGCCGTTTTCCCGTCGCCGGAGATGGCGACGCTGGTGCCGAACTGATCGTTTACGGTTGCCCCTTTGCCGCTGAGGGCTTCGCCGCTCTGCACGAACGGGTCTACCCGCACGGGGTAGCGAGCTCCGGCGGCGCGGACGTGCAGCAGGAGCGTCCCCCCCGAGAGCGACAGCCAGCTCGCCAGCGGGCGTCCGTTTGCGTCTTCGGCGGCGAGCCCCGTGTAGCGGAGCGCTCCCGCAGGGGAACCGAAGTTGATGCTCTTGCGGTCCGATGACAGCTGGGCCGCGGAGCTGCCGTCCAGCGAAAGCGCGAACGTGAGTGGGCCGCGAGCGGCTGCTGCCGGCGCACGGGAGACGGTGAAGCCCTGCTCAAGCCCGAGCGGGCCGTTCGCGTACCACTCCTGGAGGCCGGGGTGGGAGTAGGTGACGCGGTTGTCGCTGGAGCGCGGAGCAGCCGCCCCGACAGGTGAGAGCGCCGGCCCGTACCCCACGCCGGTGAGGTGCATGCTCACGCTCGTGTGCCCGGACCGGACCGAGACGCCGGAGGCGGTGAAGCTGCTCGACAGGCGCTGTGGCGCCGACCAGGCCGTCAGGCCCGAGCCCTGCTCGCGCACCCGGTAGGCGGGCTGAGAACCGCCGATCGCCCGGGATACCGGAGCACGGGCCGCGAGCGGGAGGGACAGCATCCCGCCCTGCTTGAACGCCCCCGAGGTTGCCGACCTAGCCACCGTGCCGCCCCCGGTGAGCGTGCCGTACGCGCCGGCCACGAGAGCCATCGACAACAGCACGGCCCCGACCACGGCGAGCGTGCGGCGGGAACGCCTCCGCGCGCGCGGAGCACCCCCGAGGGTCGCGCCTCGTGTAGCCATCGCTATGGCATCCCCTTCGGTTTCAATTCCCCCCGACACAGGCTCCGGCGGCCGCCCGAGCCCGACCTGAGCGAGAACATAGTCCAATCGGAGGATGACGGCAAGCCCTCGCTGTTCCAAACCCGCGAAACGCTTCGATCTGCAGGTGCTTTGCGCGAGCTTACGCCCGGCTACGCGA
>DATJOU010000136.1:0-2498 GCA_035506775.1 Solirubrobacteraceae bacterium
GGACCGGGCACCCGACCTGGCCAACGGAAGCAGTCCGCCGGCCGCGGCCGCCAAGACGTCCTCAGGCAGCCGCGCTGGGCACCTTGTCGCGCGCCCGGGCGAACACCTCGCGATGCTCCTCGATCCACTGCTCCGCCGAAACCGGCTCTCGGCCGGTCAACTCGCGGTAGGTATCGGTGCACGCTCCGGCCTGTCCGTTGCGCCAGGCCCGGAAGTGGCACACGACCCCGATCTCCGCCTGCTCGGGCGACATGCCCGCCTCCTCGACGAGGATCTTTGTGAGCTCCTCGTCGGACACGTCGACGTAGGGGATCGTGCGGCCGGTGACCCGCGAGATGGTTTCGCACAGGTCTCCCAGGGACAGCAGCTGCGGGCCGGTGATCACGTAGTCGCGGCCGCTGAAGTCGTGCTCGCAGAGGATCGCCGCGCCCGCGCGTGCGACGTCCTCGACCGCGACGTGGGCGACCCTGCCTGCCCCGGCGGACGCCATGATCGCTCCGATCTCTTCGATGAAGGGGAGCATCGAGAGCAGCGTCGTCTCGAGCACCGAGGTCGGTGACAGCAGCGCCCACTCCAGTCCGGACCCGCGGATCGCCTCGACGCTCGCGTCGTGAAGGCTTCCCAGCGGGTCGCCGTGGTGCTCGACCGCCCCGTACAGCTTCACGATCCGCCGCACGCCGCCCCGCCGAGCGGCCTGCAGCACGTTTCCCTCGCGGACCATCACCAGCTCGTCCATCGGTGAGACCAAGAACACCGTGTCGACACCCTTCACCGCCTGCTCGAGCGTCTCGGGGTCGTCCATGTCGGCCACGACCGGCTCGACTCCCGGGCGCTCGAGCTGCCGCGCGCGGTCCGGGCTCGACGTCATCGCCCGCACGGGAACGCCGCGCTCGGTCAGCTCATCGGTGATCCGACTCCCGAACATCCCGGTCGCACCGGTAACCAAGATCATGATCTGTCGCTCCTCGGCCGTTGGTCCCCGCAGCCCCCGTATCGTCACCTCGCAGGCGGGCCATTAGCCGGCCGCGGGTGTCACCGTCCAGGTGCTCAGCACCCGTGCTCGGGGCGGTGGGTCCGGGGGCGGTCGTACTTGTGTCCGTCCTCGCTGTGGAGCCCGTCGACGCCACTAGGTTGCAGCGGTGGAGGGAGTTCCGCCAGCCAGGGGGGAGGTCGTCTCGATGGCTCCACGGCTGGCTGTGGCGATCGCGGCCGTGTGCGTGGCGATCGGGCTGAACGACCCGGCGACAGGGCGGGCCGCGGCGGCATCGCTCGGCCGCGCCCACCTGGGGGTGGCGGTTGCCGCCCCGGCGCCGCCGGCGTTGGGGGAAGCGGACCAGGCCACGTATGCGTGGCGGCGCTGCGCGTTCTACACGCCACTCGTCTCCGCCGACGGCGCGTCGCACTTGTGGCGGCTCGATGACTCCTCTACCAGCACCGGCGCCGCCGACGTACTCGGATCTGCGCCGGGCACCTACCTGGGGTCACACGCGACCGCGGCGAGCGCACCCCTCGCCGGCCAGGGGAGCTGGGGCGCGGCCTTCGACGGCTCCTCCTCGGAGGTGCTGCTCGCAGGCGCGGCCGACGAGCCGGGGACCGACGCCTACACGTTCGAGCTCTGGGCTCGCCCGGAACGGGTCGACAGCAGCTACCGCTTTCTGATCTCACGCGAGGGCACGGTCGGCGGCCAGCGTGCCGGTACCGGCGTGTGGCTGTCGAAGTCGGGGCTCGGCTTCGAGCGCTGGAGCGGGGGAGCGAGCTCCAGCATCGACTATGCGACGGGGCTCGCGCTCGATCGGTGGAGCTACGTGGTCGCGAGCTACGACGGCACCACCATGCGCCTGTACGTGAACGGGGTCCAGGTCGGCTCGAGGGCCACGAGCGCCCCGCTGGGCGCACTCCCGGGTCCGTCCGTCGTGGGCGCGGGGGCCGGGACGGGCTTCTTCGCCGGCGACCTCGCCGACGTCGCTCTCTACCCGCTCGCGCTCGCGCGCGCCCACGTGGCCGCGCACTACGCCGACGCCACCCACACCCCCTGCACCGCGATCCCGGGCGCGACCGGCACGACCTACACCCCGGTCCTCGGCGACCTCGGCGACGCGCTCACGGCCACGGCCACGGCAACCGGCGCCGTTCACAGCGCGAGCACCGAAGGGCAGAGCGAAGGTCCGGTGGACGACGGGCACGGGAACCTCGCCCTGGCCACCATCGAAGGTCCCACCGAAGCCGAGACGCTGTCCGGCACGGTCACGGTCAGCGCTGCTCTCCACGGTCTTCCGGCCGACCGGATCGAGTTCGAGGTGGACGGCCAGTACCGCTACTCGAAGGTCGCCGAAGCTCCCTACCAGTACACCTGGTACACGCGCGCGGAGTCCAACGGGCCGCACACGGTCGGCGTCGAGCTGTGGGGCCCCGGCGCCTCCACCCCGACCGTCGCGCAGGTGACGGTGAACGTCCACAACCCCACCGTCTATCCCACGCCGCTGTTGTTCGGCGAGGAG
>DATJOU010000137.1:0-22845 GCA_035506775.1 Solirubrobacteraceae bacterium
GGTTCCTGTTCGCCGCCGGCGGTGAGTTCGAACCACGTTTTTTCGCAACCGGCACCCGACGTTTCCTTCACGGTCGTGATGAGTTTCGTCAGGTACTCAGGCTGTTTGATGTCTTTGTTCTTGACCTTGATTTTGGCTTCCACCGTTCCACCCGGGTAGAGACCTTCCGCGGATCCGGTGATTTCGAACCCGGCTCCGCCGGAGCTCGCGGTGACCGTGGCCGTGCCTTCACCGGAACTCGTCCAGTACGCGAAGGCCGCCACCCCACCCAGTGCCAGAACACCGACAATTACGACAGCAAGCAGACGCCTGCTTCCCTTGATGATGGACATCGTTACTGCACTCCTTTTTCGTTGGTTCGGTACGCAGCCGGGTCCTCCGCGGGGCGGACGGCCCGAGCGCGGCTCCTATCGGCCGCCTCACCGGACCCCTTGAGCGGCGCACACGAGCCAGCAGCCGGGCCTGCAGGGCACCCCCGTGGGGGACTACGTAGAAAGCCGTAGGACCCCAGCGGGCGACGGCGCGAGGGCCCGCGGCCCCTGGAGGCCGCAATGGGGACGCCGGGGCCCGGCGCCTCGGGCCGCGAAGGGCCCCGCAGGGCGATCGCGGCAGATGTCCGAACCGATCTTTGGACAGCGGTCCATATCGGCTCCGGGGCACGGAGAAGACGATCTCGGCATGGCGCTCACGGCCCTGTCGCCACGGGAGCTCTCCGATACTCCGACCCTGTTCAGGAGCTTCATGGGCCGCGCCGGCACCCGCTACCGGACGGTCGGCGAGCTCCTGAGCATCTACCGCGAGCGCCGCGCCGAGCTCGAAGCCGCCGGAGATCCCGAGGATGACCTGCGGGTCAACCGTTTCGTCCGCGACATGACCCGCGGGAGCTGGCGGGAGGGCCTTGTGATGCGGATCGGGGAATTCGACGGGAGCGTCCACCTCGTCGACGGGACCCATCGCGCGATCGCCTATCTCGCCTGCCTCGAGGGCGGTGTCGGGCCCGGCCGGCTGCCGGCCCTGAACGTCGACTGCTGAGCGGCCCCCGGCCGGTGACCGGCCCTAGTGCCGGCCGCCGCCCGCCGGGAGCCCGTCCGGACGACCTCGGGGCCACCCGGTGCCGGGCTTGTTGACAGGTGGCCGTTGGTCAGCTAGGAATGAGACGGGCGGGATCCCGCCGGGCGACTGCGGACGGAGCGGCGCGCGATGGCGGGGCTCGCACGAGACGAGGGGAAGGGCATGAGGGAGGGAGCCGGCCGAGCGGTACTGACGGCGTCGAAGACGCCCACACGGGGCCTGCCCTGCCGGGCGAGGGCGCTGCTCTGCGCGCTGCTCGCCTGCGCGCTGGGGGCACTCGCGTGGAGCGCCGCTGCCTCGGCTGCGAGCGAGCAGGCGATCCACCAGTGGCGAGGGTCGATCCGGGCCCTGAAGGTCCCCGGACGTGGCTGCTTCAACGCCTCATACCCGCGCGTGGGGTGGAGCAAGGTCTCGTGCCGGGCCGCCCCCCGTCATCCGTACCCACCCGCCCAGAGGAGCCTGGTCCAGGAAGTGGGCAACGGGAACGACTACTCGGCCGAAGTCCCGGGCCTGATCACGAGCGTGACCGGGTCGTTCCCGAGCCTCAGCGCGGGAGCCACCGAGACAGCGCCCATCCCGCCCCCCGGGAAAGAATCGGCGGCGAACACCTTCTCGCTGCAACTGAACTCCAACTTCTTCTCCTCGCCGGCGTGCGGGGGGCGCTCGGGCTGCGAAGGCTGGCAGCAGTTCGTATACGCCGATTCGCCCACCGAAAACGAAGTCTTCATGCAGTACTGGCTGCTGAGGTACAACAAGAAATGCCCCGTGGGCTGGAACCAGTTCTTGTTCGAAAGCTCCAGCGACATCTACTGCTACCGGAACTCCGGTGCGAGCCAGCTCCCGGGTGGCAGGCTGACGGCCTCCGAACTCACCGGCACGTCACTCGAAGCCAGCGCCGACGCGGGCGGTCAGGACGCCGTCGTGCTGACCACGCCCTCCGGGACCGCGACGGCGACCGGCGCCGGCGAAATGCTCAGCCTCAGCGACGGCTGGAAAGCCGCCGAGTTCGCCCTCGTCGGTGACTGCTGTGCGACCCAGGCGACGTTCAGCGCCAACACCACGATGACAGTCCAGACCGTTATCAGGAGCAACACCGAAGCCCCCCCGACATGTGTGAACGAAGGCTTCACCGGGGAGACCAACAACCTCGACCTCGAGGGAACACCGGCCCTGGCGATACAGCCCTTCGCGACGATGGCCTCGCAGCAGACCAACGGCGAAGCGACTCCGGCTTCATGCGCGACCTATCCCGTGGGCCCGCCGACTGTGTCGCTCACGACCCCCCAGCAGAGCGCGAGTTACGAAATCGGCCAGACCGTGGACGCGAGCTACTCGTGCACCGAAGCCGATGGGGCGACGCTGGAATCGTGCACCGGGACCGTGCCTGACGGGAGCCCGATCGACACGACGGCGGGACCGAGCCGAGCGTTCACCGTGACCGCCAAGGACACCGACGGGGAGACGACGAGCGTCACCCACACCTACACCGTGAACGGAATCGCGGTGACGACCAGCTCGCTGCCGCCGGCCACGCGGGGGAGCAGCTACAGCGTGCAGCTCACTGCGGCGGGTGGCACCGAACCGTACAAGTGGACGAAGGTGGGCGCGTTGCCCAAGAAGCTGAAGCTGAGCAAGACCGGGTTGCTGTCCGGCATACCGAGCACGAAGCTGTCTCCCGGGGAGTACCCGGTGGCGGTCAAGGTCACCGACCACGCCAAGAAGCCCAAGCACACGGCCACGGCGACGCTGATGCTCGAAATCTCCTGAGGGCGTGGGCTCAGGCGAGCGCCTCGGCCGCCGCCGCCACGAAACCCTCGGCGAGCGAGTCCCCGACCCCACCGAGGGGCAGGAAGCGGGACACGTCCAGGCTGGCGGCGAGGTCGAGCTCGATCCGGGTCCCTTTGTCCTTCCGCAACCTCCAGACGACGTCGAATTCCTGGTCGGAGCCGTCGGACTTGACCTTCGACAGCTTCACCGTCCCGCGGGCGTCGACTCGGACACCCATCGTGAGGTTGAAGTCGTGGGTGAACGGCCCGGTCGAGACGTGGAGCTTCGTCCGCACCGTCAGCGGCCGGCCGTCGGGGTCGCTCTCGAGGACCTCGACGCTGCGCACCACGTCGGGGTGCCACTGCGGATAGCGCTCGACCGCGCCCAGGAGCTCGAGCACGGTCTCCCGTGACGCCGGCACGACCGCCGTTGCTGTTCCGTTGATCTCTCTCATCGCGCTCGGGCGACGATAGGACAGATGGGCCGATCGGGTCGATCAGCTCGAGCCGAGTGACCGTCCCGCCCGCCTCGTCATCCGCCCGAGGGCGCGTCCGACGGCGGCCAGCGGGCTGGCGTTCCGCTCTCGCGCGGCACCCGGCGCGGGGGTCGCGAGCGGATCCCCTCGCCGGGGACGCCGGCTCGCAGCGAGGGCGGCCAGCAGGGGGGCCCGCTGCTCGGCCCGTCGGCTGGTCTCGATCTCCCGCTGCCTGGCGACCTCGCCGTTCAGGGTAGCCGAGGGGATCGCCTGCGACCTGCGCCGCGCTTCGCTCACGACCCCTCCCGGCGCCCGTGCACCCAGCGGCCCTGGACCATCACGTGGGATCCGCCGGCGCGCTGCTCCGGTCGCGGACCGGGAGCCGGGGCGGGGAGCGCTCCAGGCGCCGCCGGATGCCCCGCGAGGGCGCGGCCGGCGGCGTCGAGGGCTCCGGCCAGCGCCGCGGCATCGCCCACGTGAGCGGGGCTCGTGGGGTCCGTCAGGAGCAGTCGCAGGCGCGCCACTCCGGCCGCGTAGAGCGGTGTCCCACCCCGCAGCAGCGCCGCCAGGCTGCAGAGGCGGTCGCGGTTGGCCGACACGGCGGCCACGGGGCCGGCGAGGACCGACCTCCTGCGGGCCGTGGCGGGGGCCGCGAGCCGGTCGATCCCGGCGGCCAGCTGGGAGCGGCGGCGCCTCGAGGTCAGGCGCGCGGCCCGCAGCGTGAGAGCGGATGAGCAGGCCGGGTCGTGGCCGGCGACGAGGGCCCGGTCGAGCGAGTCGGCGCGAAGTGCCGAGAGCAGCAGGGCCCCCGGGCGGAAGGCGCCCACCCGCAGCGGCCGGAGCGTTTGGGGAGCAGAGACTCGACGCATTCCGTGACACCTCCGTTTCGTGATTGCTGGTGTCGCACCGGGGAAACCTACATCACGGTTATGATGGTGTCAAGGGAGATTTCGATGGCTGACGAAAAGCAACCGCCACCGGACGGGCTGTCGCTCGTGATCGACTACGTCAACACGCGCGACCGGGAGGCCGGCAGCGACGACATCGGGACCCCGAGCGAGCTCGGGAGATGGCTGCACGAGCACGGGCTGCTGGACGGCCGGACGGCCTCCGAGCTGGGCGAGGGCGAGTTGCAGCGTGCCGTCGAGCTGCGCGAAGAGCTCCGGGAGCACATGTTCGCCAACAACGCCGACCAGCCCGCCGACTGGGGGGCACTTGACCGGATCGTGCGCCGAGGGCGACTGCAGGTGCGCTTCACCGACGACGGCGAGGCGCTCCTGGAGCCCGCCGCGGCTGGCTTCGACGGGGCGCTCGCGGGACTGCTCGTCCCCGTCGCGGTCGCGGCCCGAGCGGGGAGCTGGAGGCGGGTGAAGGCGTGCGCCGCGGACACCTGCCAGTGGGCCTTCTACGACCGCTCCCGCAACCGCTCCGGACGCTGGTGCGAGATGGCGGTCTGCGGGAACCGCACGAAGGTCCGCTCCTACCGCGCCCGGTCTTCGGCCGGCGGGGAGCCGCAGGACGCGGGCGCGGGGTCTTGAGCGCGCGCTCCAGGTCCCAGCGCGCCGAGCCGGGGCACCCCGGCGGCGAGCGGGTGGGAACCTTGCTGTCGGTCAACGTGGGGATGCCGAAGGACATCGCCTGGCAGGGGAGGACCGTCTTCACCGGCGTGTTCAAGGACCCCGTGAGGGGCCGCCGCCGCGTGGGGAGGCTCAACGTCGAGGGGGACGGGCAGGGAGATCTGGAGGGGCACGGGGGCGAGCAGCGGGCGGTGTTCGTCTACCAGATCGACTCCTACCGCCACTGGGAAGGAGAGCTCGGGCGAAACGACTTCGTCTACGGGCAGTTCGGAGAGAACTTCACCGTCGAAGGCCTCCCCGACGACGAGGTGTGCGTCGGTGACCGGTATCGGATCGGGACCGCGACCTTCGAGGTGACCCAGCCGCGGGTCACCTGCTACCGGGTCGGGATCCGCATGGAGAACCCCCAGATTCCCGCCCTGCTCGTCTCCCACCGCCGTCCCGGCTTCTACTTCCGGGTGCTCGAGGAGGGCGAGGTGCAGGCCGGCGAGGAGATCATCAAGCTCTCCGCCGGACCCGAGCAGATGGCGGTGGCCGAGGTTGACGCGCTGCTGTACCTGCCCGGGCACGAACGCCAGCAGTTGCTGCGGGCGCTGCGGATCCCCGCCCTCAGCCCGGGCTGGCAGGCGTCGTTCCGGGCGCTGCTGGACGAGGAGCCGGGGAGCGGCAACGCGGGACTCACGGCGGCCGGCCCTCCACCCGCGTGGAACGGCTTTCGGTCCCTGTCCGTCACGGAGATCGCGCACGAGAGCGACTCGGTGATCGCGATCCGGCTCGAGGAGCCCGACGGAGCGCCCCTCCCGGCCCCCCGCCCGGGCCAGTACCTCACCGTGCGGGTGCGGCCCAACAAGCGCACGCGCCCGCTCTTGCGCAACTACTCCCTCTGCGGATCGCCCGGGGCCGGGTATTACCGCATCGGCGTAAAGCGGGAGATCCATGGTGCCGTGAGCCGTTACCTGTGCGCGCGCGTAGCGGTCGGCGACCAGCTCGACGTGGCCGCCCCGCGGGGCGCCTTCATCCTCGATGGGAGCGACGTGCCGGTGCTGCTGGTGAGCGCCGGGATCGGTGCGACGCCCGTGATGGCGATGCTCGAGGCGCTGGTGGACGAACGCTCCGAGCGGGAGGTCTGGTGGCTGTACGGCGCCCGCAACAGCCGCGAGCACGCATTCGCCGCGGAGGTCGAGGGTCTGCTGTCCGCGCTCCCCAATGCGCGCAAATGGGTGTACTACAGCCGCCCCCGCCGCGGAGACGTGGTGGGGCACGGCTTCGACGGACGCGGGCGCCTGAGCGGGTCGGTGCTCGCCGGGCTCGAACCGCCGGCCGCCTCGCAGGCATACCTGTGCGGACCCGTCCCTTTCATGGACGACATGAGCGCCGCCCTCTCGAGCCTGGGGATCGAGGCCTCGCACATACACACCGAGCCGTTCGGGCCCGCCCCCGGTCAGACACCCGGGATCGTGACTGCCGCATCCCCGCGGGCACCCCATCCACCGGCGGGAGCGCCCGGCACGGGTCCGACCATCGAATTCGCCCGCAGCGACCTGTCCATCCGCTGGAGCGAGGACTACCCCAGCCTGCTCGAACTCGCGGAGGCGTGCGACGTGCCGGTGCGCTGGTCGTGCCGCACCGGCGTCTGCCAGACGTGCGAGACGACACTGATCGCCGGAGGCGTCGCCTACAGCCCCGACCCGGTCGAGCAGCCCCCCAACGGGAGCGTGCTGATCTGCTGCTCACAACCGCGGGGCGACATCGTGCTCGACCTGTGAGGAGGGTCAGGAGCCGTAGGAGGACGGGACCGCTTGCGGGGAGCGCTTGTCCCAGCCGTGAAAGGACGCGTAGTTACCCGCCTCCCACGCCTCCCGCAGCCCGGGCTTGCTGAGATCCCAGTCGGGGCGGATCTCGCTGGTGACGACCCGTAGGTCGCGTGTCAGATCGGAGAAGGACGGCCGTCCCCAGAACCAGTAGCCGTTGTAGATGGAGTGGATCACCAGCCCCGGCTTGAGCACGAAGGTGTGGGGAATCATCGGGTCGTGCTCGGGGTCGGTGTACTCCTGGATCTCGAGGTCCTTCTGCACTGTCCGGTCGGGGTCTGACAGGAACGGCCACTGGGCACCGGTCGAGGCCCGGAACTCCTGGCTGGAGTGATGGGTGTCGGTCGAGATCGTGGCGACCTGGGTGTACGAAACCGCGATCTTGGGGTAGTTGGAGGCGAGCTCGAGGTGCTGCTGGTGCTCCTTGGGGCAGTAGTTCCCGCGTGCGAGCGTGAGGATCAGGGGGTCGTCGCCTTGGATCTCACTGAGCTTTCGATTACGGTTCTCGTGATCTGGCAACTCGTAGTCGGGAAAGGTGCCGCCGGGGACGATGTCGCTGCGCATGATGTTCTCCTTTCGGGTCCGCGTCGAGACTAGTCAAGCGGCGCCGCCCGCGCCAGAAAGGGGACCGACACAGTGAGTACCCGTACGCCGGTCTGCGAATCGCTCGGGATCGAGTACCCCATCGTGTCGGCTCCGCTGGCCGCCGATCCGCGATTGCCCGCCGCGGTCTCGAACGCCGGTGGGCTCGGTCAGATGGGGCTCTGGTGGGCCGACGACGCCGGAGACATCGTTCGCGAAACGGCGGCACTGACGGATCGCCCGTTCGCGGGGAACTTCGTGCTCACCTCCGACCAGCACCGTCGCGTCGACGAGGCCCTCGCCGCCGGCCTGAAGATCGTCACGTTCCTGTGGGGGGATCCCGAGAGCTACGTCGAGGACGTCCACCAAGCCGGGGGTCTGGTGATGCATACCGTGGGCAGCGCCGAGGAGGCCCGGAGGGCCGTCGGGGTGGGAGCCGACATCATCGTCGCGCAGGGCTGGGAGGCCGGAGGACACGTGTGGAGTGGTGTGGCGACCCTGCCGCTGGTGCCGGCGGTGGTGGACGCCGTCTCCCCGGTACCGGTGATCGCGGCGGGCGGGATCGGGGACGCGCGCGGGGTTGCGGCGGTGCTCGCGCTGGGCGCACAGGCCGCCTGGCTCGGGACCCGTTTTCTGCTTGCCGAGGAGATGCCGATCCACGACGAGTACGGGCGCCTGTTGATCGACGCCCGGGAGACCGACGCCGAGTGGTACCCCAACCTGTATGAGGTGGGATGGCCCAACTCTCCCCACCGCGCGCTCCACAACTCGACCGCTCAGAGGTGGGAGGCGGCGGGCAAGCCGCCCCCCGGCAGGCGCCCTGGAGAAGGCGAGGTGATCGCCCACTTCCCGTCGGGTGAACCGATCGTCCGTTACGCCCCGGCGCCCCCGCTGGTCGGAACCACGGGGGAAGTGGAGGCGCTGTCGCTGTGGGCCGGACAGAGCGTCGGACTCGCGCATCAGCGCCAGCCCGCCGCGGATATCGTGGCCGAACTCGTCTCGCGCCTGTAGCCCTCACCCACTCCGACAAGGGAGGTCATCATGAGCAGCATCGACCAGCAGCTGGTCGTCGCCCACTTCATCGTCTCCGACGACGTGGACCGCTCCCGGCGCTTCTACACCGAGGTGCTGGGCGGCAGGACCGTCATCTCCGGGGAGTCGGGTGACTCGGTGACCTACGTCGCACTGGCCAACACCTGGATCATCATCAACGTCGGAGGGGGCCCCACCGACGACAAGCCGACCGTCACGCTCGAGACGCCGCCGGACCCGGACCGGGTGAGCAGCTTCCTCAACATCCGGGTCGCCGACATCCAGGCCGTGTATGAAGAGTGGAGCGCCAGAGGCGCCGAGTTCCTCACCCCTCCCAAGACCCACGAGACCGAGATCCGTTGCTACGTCCGTGACCCCGACGGCTACATCATCGAGGTGGGTCAGACGACGCTTGCCAGAGGCTGGCGCCCTCCGTCCTGAGCTCGGCCTTCGCCCGTCCGGACCTCGTACCTGGTCCCGAATTTCACCGACTGGGTGAAGGTGATGGTGGCCCATTCTCGACGGTCACGCAGCGACCGATTTCTGGTGCTGCCTGCGCGCCGGCGGTGAGCGCTCTGCAGAGCGCCACGATCGCGCACCCCACGACGACGACCCGGAACCTCATCTCCCGACAACCTCCTTCGGCCGCTGTCGGGGCAACGCTACCCCTGCGCCCCACGGCGTGTCAAGGTGAGCGCCCTGCGGCTCACGTGTGTCGCAGGAACCTCAGGTAGAACGCCCCGAACACCAGGACGATGCCGACGTTGACCATCAGGCGCTCCCAGAAACGATTCCTGAAGAGCAGCACGTCCAGGCCGACGATCAGGGCCACCATCGCGAGCACGTAGAGCACGCTGCCCAGCGTTTTGTCCATCACCCAATCCTAGTAAGGGACGGTCCCGCCCCGGCCCACCGGACGGGACGTCCTCGGCGGGACTCAACTGGCGCCGTAATACCGGCGCGTTTCGGAGAACATGCGCCGGAATATGAATCCGTTCAGCGGTGCGCCGGGCCGTCCGAGCGCGGTCGGATCGACCGCGAACTTCCAGGTGAACCGGCAACGATCGGGCCCGTCGGACTCCACCACGTAGTCCTCGGCGAAGCGCTTGAACAGGGGGAGGTTTGCCTCGGTGACGTAGAACGCCTGCCTGTGACCGTCCTCCCAGATGAAGTAGCGCTCCTTCAGTTTCACCGCTCCTCCCAGCGACGAGGCCTGCCTGGTCGTGCCCACGCCGAAGGGTCGCTCCGATGTCCACCGCAGTGACAGCCCGCGGCACCATGCCAGTGGCTTCTCCGAGACGAGGTCGCTCCACACCTGCTCGGCCGGACGAGCGATCGCGAACGTGTCCGAGTACCGCTCGCGGGCCGACGCGAAGAAGCTTTCATCGACAGGCTCGAGAGCTGGCATGCGGGTCGCGGTCCTCCCCGTGGGTGGTTGGTGGCGCCGTTGTGAGCGGCTGGTGATTGGCCCACCGGCGCCCGTCGCGGGCGCGGGTGGCCGCGGGATCATGACACGAAGGCAGCGCCGATCGCGATCTCGCGCGTCGTGGTGTGCCACCGGCCGTGGACCTTCGCACGCACGGTCAGCTCGTAGCTTCCCGCGACCAGCCGCCTGCGCTGCGCGGAGATCACCAGCTCGATGTCACCGTCGCCGTGGCCGGCGAGCTCCGCGCCGGTCGCGTAGACGACGCCGCGGCGAGACAGGACCGCCGCCGCTTTTGCTCCTGTGACGAAGGTGGCGGATCCGGTGACGGACTTCGTCTTGCATACGCGCTTGCGGTGTGATCCCTTCTTGACGAACTTGCACGTGACGAGCAGAACCTTCCCGGCCGTGCCCTTGAGGCCGGTCGATCCCTGCTTGCCCTGGGGGCCTTCCCTGCCGGCTGCGCCTTCCCTGCCCGCCGGCCCTTCTTTGCCCACGGCGCCTTCTCTTCCTTCGGGCCCCGGTTTCGCGTTCGTGACGACACGGGCGATCTTGTCGGCGCCCGGCTCGGTGGCCCAGATGTCATATTCGGGTCCCTCCACGAGCTGACCCGGAGTCGATGCGAGCTGGTAGAGGTTTATCTCCTGGCCGAGCACGGGAGAGAACTCCTCGAGGAACGAGTTGGTCACGAGCCACAGCATCTGCCCGGGGCCTTCGATCAGTGCAGTGACGGCACCGAACGTTTCGTATTCCACTCCCGGACTCGAGAACAGGTTGTTGTATCTGGCGACTTTGGAGAAGGCTTTCATGCCGATCCACTCAGCCCCTTCCGGGCCCTCGGCGATGACGTCCGGTTCGCTGCTCGCGGTCCCCATCGTCGTCTCACCCTCGGCGCCGTTGGTTTCGTTGACGTACCCGACGTGATTCCCGGCACTCCCGGCGTACCAGATCGCGTTGTCGCGCCCCGGGGCAAGGGCCACGGGGCCGTCGGATCCGAACAGGGTCGCGTGCTCGGAGATCGAGCCGGCGGGGGTTATCTCGCCGATCGCGCTCGATGCCTTCTCCGTGAACCAGACGTTCCCACCCGGGCCGGTGGTGATCCCGGTGGGCTGGCTGGCCGGCGTGGGGACCGGGAAGCTGGCGAATTCGCCCCCTGGGGTCATCCTCCCGATCGCGTTCAGGGCCGGCTCGGTGAACCACAGGTTGCCGTCGGCTCCGGCGGTGATCTGATCCGGTTCGGCGTTGGGGGTCGGAATCGGGAATTCCTTCACGGTGCCCGCCTGGGTGATGCTGGCGATCGCGTCGGCTTTGCGCTCGGTGAACCACACCTCGCCCTCCGGCCCCGCGGTGATACCGGTCGGTTCGCTGGAGGCGGTCGGGATCGGATATTCCACCGCCGTCGGAGCCGGCAGCACCGCCAGCGCATTGGGCACGGCCGCAACCGCGAGTCCCACGAGTGCGCTCGCGAGCGCTGCGGCCAGTCGCCGGAGCGGCTTGTGTTTCGGGGAAGGCCAGTGCATACCGATTCCTTTCGTCCGCTCGAGCAGGCAAGTCGAGGCGGTCTGGCCGTCGCGAACTCCCCCGGCGCGATCGTGCGCCTCGATTCACATCATTGCGCCGGTTGCGCGGCCGACCCTGCCTGTCTCGACCGATCTCGTAGTGCGCCGCGTGATCGGCGCGGGGCTACCTGTTACTGCGCAACCGGGCCGACGGCCGCAGCCGCTGCGGTCGCGCTCGCCCGTGAGCGCCTCCCACACGTCTTGTGCAGGAGCACGAGCGCACCGATCAGGATCAGGCAGTCGCCGACGCTGAGCGTGTTGGGGAGCGGGCCCGGGACGGGGATCACGTCGCCCAGCCAGAGCAGGGTCGGGTGGGCCACCGGCGTCGAGTTCTGGAACCCGCCGTGTGTGGTCAGGTGGGCGATCCGGACCGCGGTGGCCGCCGCGGGCATGACCCCGCCGTTGAGGACGATCGCCAGGATGTTGGCGGCGGCTCCGATGCCGATCAGCTTCATGCCGGGGAGGCGGAGATTGGCGCACAGGACGATGGCGAGCAGCGCGTAGCTCGCGACGTGAATCGCCACGTGCAGCGACCGCTGGCCGCCGGGCGCGATCGTGATGACCAGAACCTGGAGGTAGAGCGCCACCGGTGCCAACCAGGCCAGGCGGAAGCGGAGGTCGCCGAGGCGGCGCAGATCCCCACCGGTGAGCGGGACGCTCGCCAGGCAGAGGCCTGCGAGGAACACCAGGATCATGCCGCGAGCCTCACCGGTCGGTCGGCCGTGGTGAACTGCTGGGCCCCGGCCAGCCAGCGCGTGGCTTCGAAGTCGGGAAGCGGGCGGCTGATCGCGAAACCCTGGGCCGCGTCACAGCCGAGGGCCTGCAGCTGCGGACGCAGCCCCGGATCCTCGACACCCTCGGCGACGGCACGCATGCCGAGGTGGTGTGCGAGGTCGACCGTGGAGGCGACGATGATCGTCTCCCGTGAGCCGGCTGCCATCCGGCGCACGAACGACTGGTCGATCTTGACCTCGTCGACCGGCAGATCGGCCAGGTAGGCGAGCGAGGAGTAGCCCGTGCCGAAGTCGTCGATCGAGATCGTGACCCCCAGCTCGGCGAGCTCCTCCAGGACCGAGTGGGCGAAGGCCGGGTCGGCCATCAGGGTGCTCTCGGTGACCTCCAGCTTGAGCCGTGCGGGGGGCACGTCGGCGTCGTCGAGCGCCTGCGTCACCCCCTGTACGAAGCGCGGGTCGTTGAGCACCCGGGTCGAGATGTTGACGGCGACGGCCACGTCGATACCGCTCCGGGACCATTCGGCGGTCTGCAGCAGAGAGGTCTCGAGAACGCGCTGGGTGAGCGGTTTGATGAGGCTCGTCTGCTCGGCGATGTCGAGGAAGGACCCCGGCAGCAGTAGCCCGAGGTCGGGATGCTGCCAGCGGACGAGGGCCTCGACGGACATCACCTGGGAGGTGGCGAGGTCGAGCATCGGCTGGTAGTGGACGACGATCGCGTCGCTGTCCACGGCCGTGCGCAGGTCGGCGGTGAGCGCGAGCTTGGCCGGGCTGTGGTGGTCGTAACGTTCCTCGTAGAGGGTGGAGTCGACGTGCGTCTCCTTGGCCCGGTACATGGCGACGTCGGCCTTCTGCAGGAGGGTCGAGACGTCGGTGCCGTCCTCGGGGAACAGGGCGATGCCCACACTCGCCGGGGCGTCAACCACGATGTCCCCGATCTCGATCGGGGTCCGTAGCGACTCCGCGATGCGCCGTGCGAGCGTGAGACCGGCCTGACCGTCACCGCCGGGGCTGAAGATCGCGAACTCGTCGCCACCCAGGCGCGCGACTTCGTCATCCTCGTGCATGTCCTCGCGAACGCGCTCCGCGACCCGCTGCAGCAGCAGGTCTCCGTAGTGGTGACCGAGCGTGTCGTTGACCTCCTTGAAACGGTCGAGGTCCATCAGCAGCATCACCCCGCGCTCGCAGTCGTCGATCGCGGCCGTGACGCCGTCCTGGAAGGCAAGCCGGTTGGGCAGTCCGGTCAGCGAGTCGTGGCGGGCAGCGTGGTCGCTGCGCGCTCCACGCCAGACCGTGTTGTAGATCGCGAACATCGGCGCCAGGAACAGCGGCAGCAGCAGCGGCGAGTAGGCCATCGCCGCGATCACGATCGGGGCCAGGAAGAGCAGCACGCCGGCGGTGACGACGATGAAGAAGAAGTCGTTTCGCAGGTAGCGGAGGATCGGCTCTTCCTCGTGGAGGGCCACGGCGACGCTCACGATGCACGCATTGACGAGCAGGAAGGCTGCGGCGCCCAGCAGCACGACGGGAAGCTGTGAGCTCGCGAACGGATGCGTCGAGCCGAGGTCGGTGTGGACCCCGAGCACCCGCATGACGAGAAAGGCCGCCACCATCGCGAGCGTGTACTGGCCGAGGTTGAAGCGAGCCCTCCAGAAGGGCTTGCGGGCGACCGTGTCCTGGACGAGCGAGGCCGCGCCCTGGGCGACGATCGCCGGGCCGAGCCCTCCCGCGAGGAGCAGGGCCATCGAGAACGAGGTCGAGAGGACGATCTCACCGTCGCTGTCGCGACGGGGAATCTTGACGGGCAGCATCTCGCCCATCATCACGCCGGCTGCCAGCACGGCGAAGGTGTAGCCGTGAGCCCCGATGTAGCCGAGGTTCAACTGGCCCGACAGCGCCGCCGCGGCCACGCACGCGAGGACGAAGACGGCCTCGCAGTAGTGGCGGGTTTTCAGGCGAGCACGCACCGGGCCTCCACAGCGAGCACGCACCGACTCGATTTACGGTGCGTGCCCGCGAGCAGGGACTAGAACTTGTAGCCCGCTCCGGAAGCGACCACGAGCGCCGCGATTGCCGACGCCGCAACGAGCGCCCGGTACACATGGAACTTCTTCATTTTGGACCTCCTTGTCGTGGCGCCCCGCCCATCGGAACGCCCTTTTGTGCCTACATCGGTTGCCCGAATCGGACTACATGAGCCCGCTCGACAAAGGTTGGGTTTCGCCCCCGTGGCGCCTGGAGCCGCCGGCCACGGGGGCGAGGGGGCAGAGCGGGGGCTGCCCGTTTGGTGCAACGATCGCCCCGTGAAGGCCAAGGTGTACGTGATCGTCGGCTCGCACGCGTGCCGGACGGCGACGCTGATGCTCGAGCACAAGCAGATCCCATACCGCCTCATCGAGCTGCCGACGGGCCTCCACCCGCTGCTGGTCCGCGCCGCCGGATTCGCCGGGCACCGAACGCCGATCCGGACCGTCGAGGGCTCCACCCACGGCCAGCTGGCGATGCTGGACCGGCTCGGGACGGTGCCGGCCATGGTCCTGGACCGCGAGCGCAGCCAGACCAACCGGGAGATAGCCCTGCAGCTGGAGCGCGTGCGTCCCGACCCGTCGCTGTTCCCCGTGGAGCCGGGGCGGCGCCAACGGGTCGAAGAGGTGGAGCGGTGGGGTGACGGGGTGCTGCAGATGGCGGCCAGGCGCCTGCTGCTGGCAACGCCCGTGGAGGACCTCCGCGAGCGGGGTACGGGGGGCCGCCTCGGCCCGCTGTTGACGCGCTCGGATCGGCTGCGGGGTGTGCTCGCGCGGAGGGCCGGGAAGGCCTTCCGCGCCGGCGAAGGCAACGCCGAGGAGCTGCTGCGCGCGATCCCACCTCTGCTCGACGCGGTTGACGGCTGGGTCGAGGAGGGCACCCTCCACAGCGGACCCGCGACCGTAGCCGACTTCACGATCGCGCCCAGCCTGGCCCTGCTCTCCTACCGCCCCGACCTCGACCGGGAGCTCGCCCGGCGGCCGGCCGGAAGGGTCATGGACCGGCTCCTGCCGGATCCCGACGCCTCGCCGGGGTGGCCGGTCAGTACGACTTCGGCAGCCCCAGCGAGTGCTCTGCCACGTAGTTGAGGACCATCTCCCGTGACACCGGGGCGGTGCGTGCCACGCGGACGCCCCACCAGAGATCACTGAGGCCGTACTCGAGCGCGAACCCGTTTCCGCCGTGCGCCTGGATGGCGCGATCGACGCACTTGATCCCGGCCTCGGCGGCGGCGTACTTGGCCATGTTGGCGGCCTCACCGGCCCCCGGAACGCCCGCGTCGTAGAGGGCGGCGGCCTTCTGGGTCATCAGGCGTGCGAGCTCGAGCTCGATCTTCGCCTCGGCCAGCGGATGGGCGACTCCCTGGTGGGCACCGATCGGCTGGCCCCACACCCGCCGCTCGCGGGCGTAGGCGGCGCCCCGCTCCAGTGCCAGGCGCCCGACACCCATGGAGATCGAGGCGCCCATGATGCGCTCGGGATTGAGCCCGTCGAACAGCACCCCGAGGCCGCCCCCCTCCCCTCCGATCAGCCGCTCCCCCTCGAGCTCGACGTCGTCGAAGAACAGGGTCCACTGCTTGTCCGCCCCCCTCACGGCCATCGGGATCGCCTGGCGCGTGAAGCCCGGCGCGTCCACGTCTACGATCACCGGGGTGGGCAGCCCGAGCTTGCCGTCGGCGAGCCGCATGCGCGCGACCACCAGCACGGCGTCGGCGTCCTCGACACCCGAGATGAAGGTCTTCTGGCCGTTGAGTACGAAGCGGCCGTCCTCGCGCCGCAGCGAGGTCGCGAGGTTGTGCGAGTTGGTTCCGGCGTCCGCCTCGGTGATCGCGAACGCGATCTTCGTCGTCCCCCGCCCGATTCCCCGTAGCCAGCGGTCCTTCTGGGCGTCGGTCCCGTGCCGGACCAGGATGCTGCCCACGATCGCCGGCGAGACCACGATCAGCAGCAGCGCACAGCCCGCGGCGGCGATCTCCTCTCCGACCCACGAGAGCGCGGTCATTCCCAGACCGCCTCCGCCGTACTCCTCGGGAATGTTGACCCCCAGGTACCCGTTCGAGGCGAGCGCCTCCCACAGCTCGCTCGGTGGCTCGCCGGCGTCCCGCTTCCGCTGCATGTAGTCGCGTCCGAAGCTGGCGCAGATACCGCCGACGGCCTCTCGGAGCAGGATCTCCTCCTGGGAGGGCACCAGCGAAAGGGCGGCGGCCGGGACGGTCGTGGACACGATCGCCGATGCTACGGCAAGAGGCGTAGTGTGGAAGCGACAGCGAGCCTGAGGAGGAGAGGATGGCAACCATAGAGAACCGGACCGCCGCCACGAGCGGGGACCACGCGGCGATCGCCGAGCTCGAGGAGATCGTCGAGCGCCAGCGGGCGGCGTTCCTGGCCGACCCCTTCCCGTCGCTGGAGGAGCGCCAGGAACTGCTCGGCGCGCTGGCCGCGATGCTCCTCGCCCACCGCACCCAGATCCAAGAGGCGATGAGCAGCGACTTCGGCGTCCACCCGTCGCTGGCCGCCGACCTGATCGAGGTGCTGGGTCCGGTCGGGCGGGCCGTGTACGCAGCCGAACAGCTCGGTGGCTGGATGGCGAGCGAGCCGCGACCGTCCGATCCGGCGCTGTACGGATCCGGACGGGCCTTCGTGCAGCCCCAGCCGAAGGGGGTGATCGGCAACATCGTCCCCTGGAACTTCCCCTTCGACCTGTCCGTCGGACCGCTGATCGAGATGCTCGCCGCCGGGAACCGGGTGGTGATCAAGCCGTCCGAGTACACCCCCGCCTGCGCGGAGCTGCTGCGCGAGATGATCCGCGCCACCTTCGACCGCGACCGCGTGGACGTGGTCGTGGGCGGCCTGGAGCTCGCCCGTGCCTTCACCCACGTCCGCTGGGATCACCTGCTCTACACCGGCAGCCCGGGGGTGGGGCGCGAGATCGCGAAGGCCGCCGCCGAGCAGCTCGTGCCGGTCACGCTCGAGCTCGGCGGCAAGTGCCCGGCGATCCTCACCGAGGACAGCATCGACGCCGAGTCGATCAAGCAGGTGCTCGCCACCAAGGCGATCAAGAACGGGCAGATGTGCATCTCGGTCGACTACTGCCTCGTGCCCCGCGGGCAGGTGGAGGAGTTCGCGCGCCTGGCCGGCGAGCACGCACGCGAGTCGATGGGCGGCTACTGCGCGTCGGACAGTTGCACCGGCATCATCTCCGCTCGCCACCTGGAGCGGATCGAGGGGCTATTGGAGGACGCACAGGCCCGGGGTTGCGACGTGCGCCCCCTGGAAGACGCCCCGGACGCCGACCCGGCCGCGCGTCAGCTGCCGATCTCGCTCGTCCTGGACCCGCCCGACGACCTCGCCCTGATGCGTGAGGAGATCTTTGGGCCGGTGCTCCCGATCAAGGCATACGAAACGCTCGAGGAGGCGATCGCGCACGTGAACGAGGGCGAGCGGCCGTTGGCGCTGTACGTGTTCACGAAGGACGAAACGGTGGCCGAGGAGGTGCTGCGGAGAACGACCTCCGGTGGCGCATGCGTGAACTCCGCCGCCGTCCACGGGGCGCTCCCGTCGCTTCCCTTCGGGGGGATCGGCCAGAGCGGATCCGGTCGCCACCACGGCATCGAGGGGTTCCGCGAGTTCTCCAACCCACGGGGGGTGTTCATCCGCGGCGAGGGGGACTTGATCGAGGCGTTCGCTCCCCCGTACGGCCCGACGGCGCAGGCGCTGGTGGACGCGGCTTTCGCCGGCCCGGCCTGACCCGGCGGGACCGCCCGCGCCGCCTCTCAGCCGTCGGCCGTGCGGCCGTCGGCGAGGGCGGCGAAGGGGAGCAGGCGCAGCGCGAGCTCCAATTCGAAGCGACCGTCGGAGTGGTCGAGCGCGTCCCCGAACAGCTCGCGCAGCCTCGCCATTCGGTAGCGGACCGTCTGCGGGTGGACATCGAGGACCTCCGCGACCGTCTTGCGCTGGCCCGGATTCTGGAGCCACGCGCGGAGGGTCAAGGCGAGGTTCGTCCGCGTCTTGAGGCCGCGGACGGCGTCGAGTGGGGCGAGCCGTCGCCGGGCCAACTCGTGGGCGAGCTGGGGCTCGGCCCCCAGGAGCAGGGCCAGGTCGTGGTCCTCGGCCTTCAGCAGAGGGGCCCCGTCCACGAGGCCGAGCCGCAGGAGCCTGAACAGCGACCGCGCCCGCGCGAGGCTGCCGGCAGCGCTCTCGACCGGAACCGTCGGGCCGAGCGCGAGTTGGGCGCCGGCACGTTCGGCGGCGCCGGCCAGCTGGCGCAGGCGACCCGCCTGACTGGGGTCGAAGATCACCCCGGCGAACTCCCCCTCCCGTGGCTCCAGCAGGAACGGCTCACGACTCCAGCGTGCGAAGTGCTCATAACGCTCGGCCGCACCGACGAAGACCGCGAGCGTCGAGCTGAGGTCGACCCCGGCCGCGTGCGCCGCGGGCGCGAGCGCGTCGCGGTCCGGTTTGGACTCCCGCAGGAGCAGCCGCAGGAACTCCGAGCGGCGCGAGTGGGTCGCCCCGGTGCGGTGTGAGTGCTCGTCGGCGTATCCGGCGGCGGCCTGTGTGGAGAGCTCCTCGACGTAGCCGAAACCGGTCTCGGCCAGCCGATACAGGAACTCGGGCTCGATGCCCTGTGCCGCCCCCACCTCGGTCAGGCGCCGCCAGGCCGTCTGGCCGGCGATGCGGTAGAAGCCCATCAGCTCGTCGAGACTCCGGCCCGCGCGAGCCTGGGCCCGTCCGAGCTCGAAATGCAGGGCCGTGTCAGCGGACGGCGTGGCGACCGAGAACCAGCGATCGACGGCCTCGGTGAGGCCGATCCTGAGGTTCTTCTCGAGCGCCTTCGCAGAACCGCCGGACTCGGGTGCCCGGTCGCGGATCGCCGCGATCACGGCCTCGACGATCAGTGGCACCGCCGGTGTCAGCGCCGCGCGGAACCTCGAGGAATCTCCCTCTGCCTCGATCGGTCCAGATTTATCCAGGCGGGACAAGTTGGGCTGCCATCACGGGGCCGTGTGCAGCGGCGACCCTACAAGAATTCGTCCCCGGGAAGCGCCGGGGCAGCACGGAACTGCGTCCGAGCTGCCCCTGCGCCTCAGGCCGCCGCCGCCCCCACGGCGGTCGCGGCCGACCGTGTCCCCCGGTCAGATCGCGGCCTCGACGAGTTTCGCGAACTCTTCCTGGCCTTTGGTGTTCGGGTGGTAGCTTTCCCCAAGCGGATTGGACTCACCGTTCAGCCATTCCGAGGACGAACACACCTCGTGGGATTCGAATGCGCTCGTCGGGTTGACGAAGGTGAATTTCAGCGATTCGGCCTTCGCCTTGATCGCGGCGTCGAGTTTTTCCGCCGATTCGTTGATTTTCTTCTCGTTGCCCGAAGTGAGCGTGTTGAAGCCGCACGTCGCGCCTTCTTTGGTGAACAGCTTCGGATACGCCAGCACGATCACCTGGGCGGTGGTCGCCTTGGCGCGGATGGCTTTGTACGTCGTTTCCAGCGCTTTCGGCAGGCTGTTTTTGATGTACGTATCCGCTTCTTCGATCGCTTCACCGCACCAGAAGTAATAGACGGCGCATTCTTCCATCACGTCACCGAAGCCGGCGTCGTTACCTCCGATGGAGATAGTCACGAGTGCGGTCGTGCTGCTGAGCGTGCCGAGCTGTTTTTCGACGACTTCGTTGGTCTTGGCACCGGCACAGGCCTGGAAGCTCAGCGTGTAGCCCTTGGCCGCCGCCACCAGCGGGCCGTACGCGTAGGGGCTGCGCTTGCATTCACCTGATTCTGAGTAGAAGGTCCGCGATCCCACTCCTGAGGAGTAGGAATCACCGAGTGCCACGTACTGCGACGCCGCTGCCGGCGCGGCCGAAACCAGAATTCCAGCGAGTACAACCATGAAACCGACGACGCGGATCTTGCTCATTGGCTCTCCCCTCTGCTGTGAATGTGTCGCTCTGGTCGGGGCCGAACGTGCTGTCCCCGCGGCCCCCGAGCGCTTGGGGGCGAACGTAACCCAGCCGCGCACAGCGAGTCAAGGGCAAAACGGTCAATTTCTTCGCATTTTTCGACTCTGTGGCGTATTCTTGTCTTCCTGGAACATGTGCGCCGCCTTGGGGGCGGATCATCTTGTTCTTCAGAGACAATTGGGGATAGAGCTCACTTCGCTGACCCCATGGCGTGACGCCATGCCGGCGGGTCTCCGCCGGCTCGTTCTTCCTCACGTTCGCGGCCGTACGAGCGATCACTCACGCGATCCGGGCCGATAGGCGCAGCGCCGGCGACGGGTTCAGCCGTAGTAGCTGTAGTGGTCGGCTTCGGTCTTCTTGCTTGCGGCTTTGACCGCCTTGACCGTGACGTCGACGGTGGCCGGCTTCTTGGCTGCCGGGACCCTCATCGTGCAGAGGGTGGTTGAGAAGCATTCGATTTCCGTGCCCGGAGTCTTGCCCACCTTGAAGAAGTCGCCGGCTTCACCGGGAACGAACCCGTCGCCGGTGACGGTGACCTTGTTGGCGCCCTGTTTGGGGCCCGTGTCGGGGCTGACGTTCGCGATGACCGGGTGTTCGTACTTGAATGTGGCGTGCTTGCTCTCAGGGCTGGTGCCGAACGGGGTGGTGACGGTCACGTTCTGGGTACCCGCCGTTCCAGCCGGCGTCGATTCCACGACGATCATTTCCGGCGAGCTGACGGTGAAGCTCTGGGCCGCCGCGCTCCCGAAATGCAGGGCGCTGACGGCGGTGAAGCCGCTGCCCGTGATCGTAAGGGTCGTCCCGCCCGCCGCGGGGCCTCGCTTGGCCGAGAGCTTGCGGATGGCCGGAGGGGCGCCGGTCGCGGTGTACCTGTAGTGCTCGGCCTCGCCGGCGCTCGTGGTGCCGTAACGCGTCTGGACGGTGACGCCCACGGTCCCCGTTCCCGCACGTGCGATCGCCGTGATCGACGAGGCGGACGTGACTGTGAAGCTCTGCGCCCCGGTTTCCCCGAACTCCACCGCGGTCGCTTCGGCGAGGTTCGAGCCGGCGATCTTGACGGCGGTTCCGCCAACCGACGGACCTTCGGCGGGGACGATTCCGCCCACCGAAGGGGACGGGCCGTAGGTGTACGACGCCGCCAGCCCGGCGGAACTCGTCCCTCCGCCGGTGGTGACGGTCACGTCGACGGTCCCGCTGACCCCGGGCGGTGCGGTGGCTGTGATTTCTTCCGTAGAGAGCAGTTCGAAGGAGGTGGCGGGCACACCCCCGAACTTGACGGCCGTCACTCCTCCGAAGTACTTCCCCGCGATCGTCACCCTCGTGCCTCCGCCGGTGGATCCCGAGGATGGTGATAGCGCTGTCACATACGGTTCCAGCTGGGTGTAGATCGCGATCGGCGCCGAGTCGGCCGCTTCCCAGCCACCCGCGTTGGTTACGCTTTCTCGCACCTCGATTGCGTATCCGATGTCTTCACCTTCGACCACGTACGTCGCTCCGGTCGCGCCCGCGATCAACTTGCATTCGGTCAACTGGCAGCGCAGCCACTGATATCCAGGTTCTCCTACGGCGCCGCTCCAGCTGCCTCTCTCGGCGGTGAGGGTCCGATCGACTTCGCCGCTTCCGGTGATCGTGGGTGGCGCCTGCTCAGCGGGTGGGTGCGGGGCGACCGTGGCGGTCTGACTCGAGACCGCGGGGGTGCCCGAGCCGGTGGCGTTGCTAGCGGTCTCCTGCACCCTGATCGTGGCGCTCGCGTCGCCGGATGGAACGTCGTAGGTGGGCGCGGTCGCACCTGCGATTGCTTCGCATGCTTCACCCGACCCGTCGCAGCGCTCCCACTGGAGGCGGTAGGCCGTCGGTTCGTTGCTCCAAGCGCCCTGGAACTCGACCAGGGGCGCACCCTCGCGGGCTTCGCCGACGATCACGGGTGGCGCCGTCGAAACCGGTACGGCCCCGGCTACGACGGCCGACGGTGCCGAGCTGGCGCTGTCCGAACCGCCCGAGTTGCTCGCTGTTTCCTTGAACACGATCGTCTTACCGACATCGGCGGACACGAGCTGGTAGCTGGTCGCGGTTGCCCCTTCGATCGGTACGCATTGCGTGCCGCCCGCTTCGCAGCGCTTCCACTGATATTCGAATCCGGTCGGCTCTTCGCTCCACGAGGCGGGGTGGCTCGTCAGCGTCGCGCCCTGCACGGCTGAGCCAGAGATCGTCGGCACGCTCGGCCCGTCCGGGCGTACGGCACGC
This sequence comes from Solirubrobacteraceae bacterium, assembly GCA_035506775.1. GTDB lineage: Bacteria > Actinomycetota > Thermoleophilia > Solirubrobacterales > Solirubrobacteraceae > Palsa-744. The sequence goes on from DATJOU010000137.1 coordinate 22,249, forward strand.
GCGGTCTGGGTCATCGGGGGCGAGTTGGGATTCGGCACTTCTACGGTTTCGGCGGATTCCTTTTCACTCGCGCCGAAGCCGTTTGCGTCCTTTTCGACGACCTCGAGTTTGTGTTCGGCGTCGGCGGTTTCGACGACGTATGTCTGGGCGACGGCGTTCGGGATCGACTGACAGCTTCCTCCCGTCTTTTCGCACAGCTTCCATGCCCATGTCGGAAAGGTCGGCGCGATCGGGTTCGTCCACGTCCCTTCATGCTCGGTGAGCGTCTTGTTCACTTCGACCGTTCCCGAGATCGTGGGCGCGGTGGAGTTGCCCGGAGGGGCCTGCGAGGCGATCCCGTCGGCGCTCGATTCCGCGAGTTCCCAACCCGCCGGGTTGATCGCCCGTTCCTTGACCTCGACCCACCTCCCGACGGCCGTCGAGGTCAATGCGAAGGTCGATACGCCACTCGCGGCCAGGCTGCAGGTGACGCCGGTGACGACGCCGTTCGACTCGTTGTGTTTGATGCATTCGTACCACTTGAATTCGGTGCTAGTCGGTTCGTTTTCCCCGGGTTCCCACGATCCGGCGACCGCGGTCAGGGTTTTCCCTTCGACG
>DATJOU010000138.1:0-24326 GCA_035506775.1 Solirubrobacteraceae bacterium
CCCCGGTCCCTCCGGTGCGTTCGGCGCCGGCCACCAGCGGGGCCACCGCCAGGGGACGCCCGCGGAGCGTCTGCGAGCCCACCCGGGCGCCCTCTCCAGCCGCCACCAGGAGCTCGAACCGCGGGAGGTGCACGCACGCGACCATACGAACGTATGTTCGCATACGACCCCCCGCCGGTCAATCCATCGTCAGGGGGCCCTCCGCTGAGCCGCTCAGGAACTGGCGTACGAATTCGTTGTCGGAGGAGAACATCCGCTGGGCGTCCCCCGCCTCCACGATCCGTCCCCGCCACAGCAGCGCGATGTACTCGCCGATCCGCCGCGCCGAGGCGATGTCGTGGGTGACCACGATGTAGGTGCCCTTGTAGATCGAGTGCATCTCCTGGATCAGCTCGCACAGCAGGGCCGTGCGCACCGGGTCCAGGCCCGAGTCGGGCTCGTCGAAGATCACCACGTCGGGCTCCATCACCAGCGCTCGGGCGAAGCCGGCGCGCTTGCGCATGCCCCCGGACAGCTGCGAGGGGGCGTCGTCGATCGCCGCCGCCAGGCCCACGTCCGTGAGCCGCTGGGTGACCCGCTCGGCGATCTGGCTCTCCGACAGGTCGGTGTGCTGGCGCAGCGGGAAGGCGACGTTGTCGAAAACCGACATCGACCCGAACAGGGCCCCGTCCTGGAACAGGACCCCGATCTTGCGTCGCAGCTCCAGCAGGTCGGGCATCGTCAGCGAGGGCACCGACAGGCCTTTGACGACGATGTTGCCGGAGTCGGGGAACATCAGCCCGATCAGGTGCTTGATCAGCACGCTCTTGCCCGTCCCGGAGGGGCCGAGCACGACCGTGATGGTGTCCTCGGGGAAGGCCACGTTGAGCCCGTTGAGCACCGGCACCCCGCCGAGGCGCTTGTGCACGTCCAGGCAGCGGATCGACCAGCGCTCGTCGTCGGGCTCCCCGAGCAGGTCGAGGTCGGCGGCGTGGTAGCGATAGTCGTCGGTGGCGCTCATTTTTCGGGGTACGTCACGTGCGGGAACTGGCTCGTCTGCCCGTTGTAGCTGAACGGGGCCTGCTGCCTGCACGGGGGGGCCGCCACGTCGTTGGCGGTTTCCGGCTTGTTGGCCACTTTGAATTCCTGGATCTCCTGGATCAGTTCCTGGTACTTCGCGGTCGGGGTTTCGCCGGGGGCGGCGCTGATCGCCGGGGCCGCACCGGTGCAGTTGGTCGCCTGGAAGACGGGTAGCCCGGTCGCCAGCTGGTTGTAGGTCCCGGGCAGCGGGTAGGCGTTGCGGCGGCCGGTTTCGACCGGCGTGGGGAACGCGGCGAGGCTTTCGGGGCCGAGCACGGACATCGTCGTCAGGTAGTGGAGCTTGGGCCCCTTCTGGCCGCGGACGGCTTCGATGTTGCCGTTCCCGAGGCTGGCCTGGGAGGCGGCCGTGAGGTTGGCGAAGAAGGCCGTCAGCTCGGGCACGTACTCGCCCGTGAACTGCAGGAACGGGTCGAGGTTGTGGAGCACGGGGCGCAGGTTTTCGAGGATCGGGACGGTCAGGTCGAGGGTCTTCTTGGTTTGCGGCAGGCCCACCTTGGCGGCCGCCGTGAGGGGCCCGAGGTCGGTCAGGAAGGCGTTGAACTGGGGGGCGAACGGTTCGGCCGCCTTCAGGGTCGCCGACAGCTGCTTCTCGGTCTTGGTGAATTCTTCGAAGTAGGGGTTGGCCACGTCGGCGAATTTGTCGGTGGCTTCGAGGGCGACCTTCGAGTTGTGCTCGAAGGGGGGCAGTTCGCGGAACGCCTGGGCGAACGCTTCACTGGCCTCGGAGGCGGCGTGGAAGGTGTGTTCGCTGTTGACGATCAGCTGTTCGAGCTGGTGGTCACGGCCGGCGAGGGCGTTGAACACCACGCCGGTGTTCTTGATCACGGCTTTCAGCGCCCCTTCCTGGGAGGCGAGGATCGCCAGCAGCCGGTTGGTGTGTTCGACGAACGGTTCCAGCGAGGCGAAGTCGGCGTTGATCTGTTCCCCGCGGCCGTGGATCCCGACGGCCACCGACTGCTGCCATTCCTGGAAGTATTTGCGCGTCTGCGGGTTGAGGCTCGCGAGGATGTCGTCGAGCGTCACCGTCGGTTCCACGTTCGCGTCCGCGAGGTGTCCGTTGTCGGGGATGTAGGGGCCCGTCTGCGACTGCGGGTTCAGCTGCACGTAGGTCTCCCCCAGCAGCGTCTTGACACGCAGGATCGCGTGGGTGTTGGCCCGGATCGGCGCGTACTGGTGGTCGATTTCGATGGTCGCGTCGGTCGAGCCGTGGTTGTTGAGCTTCAACGACACCACGTGCCCGACGTCCACCCCGCTGATGCGCACGTCCGACTGTTCGGAGAGCACCAGCGTTTTCTGGAAGGAGACTACGAAGCGGTACCCCTTCGGCTTCAGCGGGAGCGGCCCCCCGAAGGACTCCCACAGGAACATCAGCAGCCCGAAGCAGCTGAGCGCGAACAGGATGATCACGAAGATGTTGCCGAGCGTGGGGGCGCGCTTCTGCATGGCCTAGCCGCCGCTCCGGGTGCCGCCGGTGGCGCTCGTCGAGCTCGCGTTCTTCGCGCTGCTCCGGGCGGCCGCCGTCTTGACCGCGGCCGCCTTGTGCGCGTGCGAGGACCCCGAGCCCGCGTGGGAGGCGGTGCCCGTGGGGTACACGTGCATCGGCTCCAGGCTGTTGAAGCTCGTGTTGTGCGTGCCCACCCGGGCGGCGGTGGCCGAGGTGCTGGCGGCGGTGGCTCCGGTGCCGATCAGGCCGAGCCGCTGGCATTCTTCCTTGTTCGGCGGGTTCAGCAGCCCGACGAGCAGGTTCACGGTCGGGTTCACTTCCGAGACGCCTTTCAGCAGCGGCAGCACTTCGCAGTTGAAGTACACGAGGCTGCGTCCCAGCGGCCCGTTCGCGTCGGAGGTGCTGACAACGCTGTTGAGGTCGTGGTTGCCCCAGTCGAGGAAGAACAGGAAGCCGGCCTTCTTCGGTCCCGGGTTGTAGGCGAGCTCGTTGAAGAATTCGTTCAGCACGCCGAAGCTGACGGTGAATTTGGGGAACGCCTCGGCGATGTCTTCGGTCGAGGGGGCCAGTTCGTTGACGACCGGCAGGATTTCGCGGGCGAACGGGCGGATCTCGTTCTTGATGATCGGCGTCGTCGCCAGCGACAGCTTGCGAGTGGCTTCCTGGGCCGGGGCGAGCCCCTTGGCGAACGGCTCGAGCGCCGTCAGGGTCTTGCCCAGGGTGCGCGAGGCGCCCTTCACCTTGGCAAGTTCGTTGCCCGTCTTTTCCAGCGCGCCCGGGAGCAGGTGGAGCGTCTTGCGGAAGTTCGCGTCCTGCTTGGCGAAGGTTGCGAACACCGCGTTTGAGGCGCTCACCAGCTCGGCGAGCTGTTCGTTCTTGCCTCCGATCGCTTCCACCAGCAGCCGGAAGTTGTGGATCGACTGGGCGATGTTCTTGTGGCGGCGCTGGAGTTCGTGGGTTATTTCCGTGCCCAGCCGGGTGGTCGGCAAGAAGCGCTTGAGCGTCGCCGACAACGCCCTGCCGTTGTGGTAGAGCCCTTCGCCCGCGCCCGCCAGCAGGGCCTGGAGGTAGTACCGCGTTTCCGTGTCCAGGCCGGCGAGGAATTCGTCGAAGTCACCGTTGGGGGCCGTCTGGGAGACGGGCACCACTTCGCCGCTGTGGAGCTTGCCCGCTCGCGGCGTGCCCGGGTTGACCTCGATCGTCATGTCCTGCAACGCCGTCTTGGGGCGCATCAGCATGGTCGCGTTCTTGTAGAAGCGGGCGTACTTGGGGGTGACCCTCATCGTCACGGTGGCCACCCCGCCGCTCACTTCCACGCTCGCGACTTCCCCCACCTTGGCCCCGGCGATGGTGACCGCCTGGCCCTGCCCGGGGGTGACCGCCTGCGCGGTCTGGAACCTCGCCTTCAGCGTGTATGTGTTTTTGCCCAGCACCGGCACCCACCCCGGCAGGTGCAGGTTCTGGTGGGCGAGGATGTAGCCGCCCACGACGGCCGCGAGCACGATCATCGTCACGACCGCGATGAACGACGAGCGGTAGCGCTCGACCTGGTCGCGGACGCCGCGGCCGCCCTCGTGGGAGGAGGGCGGGGTGGGGGGTTTTGCCTCGCTGGCCATCAGCCGCTCCCGTCCGCGGGTCCTTTGGACAGCGGCCCGTTGAATTCCGGCAGCTTCTGCTTGTAGCAGGGCACTTTCGGCTCATACGGAGGCTCTTCGGCCGGGTAGGCGGGGCTGGTGCCGAGCGGCGTCAGGGGCGAGCGCGTGAGCAGCTTGTTGCCTTTCAGTTTCGGCAGCCCGAGCATCCCGGTTTCCTTCGAGACGAGTGTGTCACCGCTGTTGCCGACCAGGAACTTGTCGCGGGTGCCGTTGCCGTCGAAGCTCTGCCCGATCCCGCTCAGGCCCACCAGGCTGTACCAGAATTCCTTGTAGTCTTCGACGCCCGAGGTGGCCGCCCCGTCCTGCAGCTTGGTGTTGCCCGCCGGGATGATCACGTTCGTGAGGCATTTGTTGAACTTGTCGGTCTGTTCGTAGAACGGCACCTGTTCGGCCTCGAGCCCGGCCAGCTGGGGAACGGCCTTGACGAGCCCGGATGCCACACCACCGAGTTCGTTCGGTCCCAGCGATTTTTCCGTCTGGGCGATCCACGGGAGCGTCGCGGCGACCGTCGAGTTCGTCAGTTCGACGCCCGGGATGATGTCTTTGGCGAACGTCTGGGTGGGCCCGAAGGACGACCGCAGCGCGACGAAGGCTTCGGTGATGTTGCGCAGGTTGCGGGGCAGTTCCTTGACGAGCTTGGTGAGGCCGGTGGACTGCGAGGCGAAGGCCGCGAAGAAGGTGTTGAAGTTGGGGATCAGTTCCGAGAGCGCCTGTTCGTGGACGTTCAGGGCCGCCGTCACCTTGCCGATCGATTCGACCAGCTTGGCGAGGTCGTTGTACGTGACCCCGCCGAACGCCTGCTGGACCACCGCCGTCCCCTTCAGCGAGGGAGGGGCGATGCGGTAGGTCTTGTTGAGCGCCTGGGCCGCGTTCAGTCCCCGGACTTCCGGTTCCTGTTCGGCGTTTTCCCTCGGCGACGCGTACCTGGTGAGGCCTTCGCCGTAGTAGATGAGGAAGTTCTGCAGGTTCTGGCGGGTGTCGGTGTTGAGCGCGTCGAGCACCTGGTCGAGCTGCACCGGATCGGCGGTCTGGGCGATCGGGATCGTCGCCCCCGAGTGGAGTTCCGGCGACGCGGGACTGCCGGGCTGGAGTTCGACGAACCAGTTGCCTTCGAGGAAGATCCGGGGGCGGATCTTCATCGTGGCGTCTTCACGGATCGGGAGCCCCTTGGGTTCGATTTCCATCGTCACCAGTCCGGTTTTCCCTTCCCGCTTGATGGAGGTGACCTGACCGACGTTCACGCCCGCCACGCGCACGGGGGATTTCGGTTTGATGTTCTGGGCGCTGGCGAACTCGGCGTGGATCGTGTAGCCGTGTTTGAACGGGATCTTCTTGGTGAACCCGAAGTACACGACGATCGCCAGCGCGACGATCAGGATCACGCCGGCCCGGACGGGGTTCGCCCGCGAGAGCTCGACGACGGGGATTTCGTCATGGCGGCGCCAGAAGCGGAGTTTCACTTCTTCTTCCCCTTCGGCTTGGCCAGCCCGAGCGCTTCGAGTGTCGAGGTCGGGTACTTTTCGCCGTACAGGTTCTGTTCGCGGGTCGTGAATTCGCGGTTCTTGGTCACGTCCGCGGCCGGCAGGTTCCCGATCGTGGTCTGGGCCGGGATGTAGGTCTCGTTCCCGGCTTCGCACACCTGCGGCTGGCCGGGGCCGGCGGTGTTCGGGTACATGTTCGCGTGCAGGTGGTTGTTGTGGGTGTCTTCGATCACGTGGGTGATCGCGTGACGTTCTTCGGAGGGCCCGTTGGCCGGGGCCGAGGACGGGTAGCCCTCGTTGTTGACGCCGGTGGGCGACAGCACGAACCCGGCGCGGGCCAGCGTCCCGATCCCGATGTTCTCCGACTCGAGGCTGGCGACGTTGCGGAACGCCAGCGTCCAGTAGTTGCAGAAGCCCTGGCTGGGGGAGATCCCGGCGAGCAGCGGGTTGGCCGTTTCGAGCGTGTTGGTGAATTCTTCGAGGCCCACCTGCGCAATCGGGTTGTTGGCGAATTCGTCCAGCGCCTTGGACGATTCGAGCAGGGCGTTGTTCAGCTGGGTGGCGGCGGCGAGGTTGGTGGTGCCGATGCTGAAGGCGTGCCCCAGTTCGGGGGCGACTTTGACCAGCGACTTGGCGCTGGGCCGCAGCAGGTCCATGAACTCGGTCGCGTTTTCGTAGAACTTCGCCTGGTGGGGGAGCGAGTAGATGGCCTGTTCGAGCGAGGGTGGCCCGCCGGTGTTGGCTTCTTCGATCGATTTCGCCACGCTCGCCCAGTCGGTGAAGAATTTGTCGAGGTAGACGTAGTAGTTGGCCTGCTCCTGGGCCACCGGGGCCGCCTCCTCCGAGGCCCGGTTGAGCGCCACGAAGAACTCGTGCAGCCCGGTCTGCGGCGAGCCCAGGTTGTGGAGCACCGGCACGGCGTTGGTGACCAGCGGACGCAGTTCTTCGATCACCGTGTTCAGGCCCCTGCCGCGGGCCGCGATGCCGTTCCCGAACTGGTTGGAGTTGACCTTGATCGCCGTGCGCGTGGGCTTGTCGAACATGTTGAAGAGTTCTTCGATGTTCACGGGTTCCTTGGTCTGGCTGATCGGGATCGTGCTCCCGGCCTTGATCGTGGCCTTCGAGTCACCACGCTTCAGTTCCAGGTACTTGAGCCCGATCGTCGACACCGACAGGACCTCGGCGGTTGTGTTGGCCGGCAGCGGTTCGACTTTTTTTTCGAGCTTCAGCGACGCGATCGCGGTGCTCCTGCCGGTGTTCGGGTTCAGGTGCGGGCTGAGCGAGCTGATCGTGCCCACGCGGGTGCCCCCGAGCCGCACCTGGTTCTGGTCGGACAGTCCCGAGGCGGAGGGAAGTTCGACCTTGATGTCGTAGGTGGGGACGAACGGGAGGCCGTTGTTGGCGTTGTAGGACAGGTACACGGCAACGACCACGATCAGCGTCGTGACGGCTCCGATCAGCAGCGGGCTGCCGGCGATCGAGCTGCTGCGGCGGCGTCCCATCAGGGCACCTCGGTGGGGTCGCAGCTGAGCAGTTCGCCGTCCACGAACGGCGAGGATTTGTCGGCCGCCGGTTCGGTGGCGGCACCCGGGCAGCGGCGCAGCTGGCCGGTCTTCAGCGTGGACAGCGTGGCTTCCGCGGAGGCCGGGACGAGGGTGTTGTTGGCGCCCAGCTTGAAGCTCGGGAACACGGGCGAGACGTGCGCGTAGTGTCCGTCGGCGTCATAGAAGGACGCCGCCTGGCCGAAGCTTCGCAGCGTGCCCGCGAGGTCCGGCGAGTAGGGCCCCCAGAAGGCGGTGATCGGGATCGATTCCTTCAGCGACTGGACGGTCGCCGGGGAGGCGGTCTCGAGCGCCTTGGCCAGCGCCGGGATCGCCGCCGCCAGTTCGGTGAGGTCGTTGTTCTTCCCCGGGCGGCTGAAGGAGAGGGCGAAGTTCTTCACCACCGGGGTCGCCGTGTGCAGCAGCGGGCGGAGCGCTTCCAGCAGCTCCGTGAGCGACTTGGTGGTCGGGCGGGAGGCGTTCACGAGCGATTCGAGGGCGGCCAGCGTGGGCGGCAGTTCCCTGAACGTTTCGTTGCCTTCGTGGAGCGTGTTGGGCAGTTCCTGCAGGCCCGCCTTCAGTTCTTCCTGCTGGTCACCGATCGCCTTGAAGGTCGTGTTGGCGTTTTCGATCAGGTCGGTGAGCTGTTCCTTGCGGGCGCCGATGATCGTCAGCGCCTTGGCCGTTTCGACGAGGAACTTGGTGAACACCGGCTGGTCGACCGTGAGCTGTTCGAACACGTGGGTGGTCGCGTTCAGGGCGGGCGAGAAGAGTTCGGTCGACTTGCCCAACGCGGGGCCGGCGCCCCCGTACTGTTCGGCGTTCCCCTGCAGGAACTGCTGAAGGCCCTTGAGGGTCTTCGGGTTGAAGGTGTTGAACAGTTCGTCGAGGTCGGTGACCGTCTTTGAGATCGACGACGGCAGCGTCGCCCCCGCCGCGTAGGCCGGCGCGTTCTGGGGACCCGGGGTCAGCGACACGTAGCGGTTGGCGACGCTCGACAGCGAGGGCGTGCGCACTTCCGCGGTGGTGCCGTGGTGCAGCGGCGCCAGCGAGGACTTGACGGTGATCGAGACCTTCGCCTGGTAGTTCTTGGTCAGCACGATGTTCGTCACGCTCCCCACCGGGACGCCCCCGACCTGCACCGTGTTGCCCCTCACGAGCTGGTAGGCGTTCGGCAGCAGCAGCTGGTAGGTGGTGGAGCCGGGTCCGCTGAAGATCAGGTAGGCGATGATCAGCACCACCAGCGCCAGGGCCGCCACCGGCAGGGCCCGAGCCAGCGTCGAGGGCCTGCGGACGTGCCGCGGCGGGACGGGGGGACCGGCGGGCTGCTCGGGCGGCTGCGGCACGGAGGGCGGGGTGGGCGGCCGGGTGATCGCCATCATTCACCGCCGAGCAGGTAGTTGAGCAGCAGCTTCCCGGCCTGGGCTTCCTTTTCGGAGGCCCCCACGGCGCCCTTCAGCGTGGTCCAGCCGCTGGCGGCGGCCTTCGAGGCGGCGGACTTCGGGGCCGCCGTGCCGCCGGCGCCGGAGGAGCTCCCGCCGGAGGAGGAGGACTTCGCTTCCGCTTCCCCTTCGCCCGGGTATTCGGCGATCGCCTGTTCGGGCGTGTCGCCTTTGATGACCGCCAGCGTGCGCGCCATCACGACCCCGTCGGTGGCCGCGTCGATGCCCGAGCTGCCGGAGGCGCGGGCGGCGGCCGCGGTGGTCGGGGAGCTGCCGCTGCCGGTCGAGAAGAGGTGGTGGTTGCAGCCGGTGAAGGGCTGGTCCTGGCGGTAGGTCAGGCAGGCGTTGGCGAGCCCTTCGGTGCGCAGGAAGTGCCCCAGCGCGTCATACCCGTTGGCCGACCCGGTACCGAGGAAGATGAAGTCGAGCAGGCGCTCGAGCCCGCCCGTGTTGCGGAAGCCGCCGAACAGGCTTTCGAGGTTCGTGGCGGCCGGCAGGCCCGCCGCGCCGAGCTTCTTCAGCCGCGCCAGCAGGGGCTTGGTGGCGACCAGGGCCGGGCCCGATTCCTTCGCCCTGCCGCCGAGGTTTTTGAAGAACTTTTCCGAGCTGGCGGAGAACCCGGGGATGCTCGTGAAGGTCTTGTCGATCCCGGGGGCCGCTTCGCCCAGGTATTGCATCGTCCCCTGGGTCGCTTCGGCGAACTTGCCGAGCCGTTCGACGGCCGGCACCAGTTCTTCGAGGAACTTCGGGAACAGTTCCAGGTTGCGGGCCAGCGCCGCCCGCGTGTTGGCGCCCGCGATCGCGGTCTTGTTGCTTTCGGCGATGAATTTGGCGACGTGCTGGCGGACCGCCGCGAACGGTTTCAGCGCCTTGTCGGAGTTGACGGCCAGTTCTTCGAGCGTCTTGTTCTCCCCCGCCAGGATCGAGAGCACCTTGTCGAGTTCCTGCAGCGCAGGGTTGGCGCGGCGGATCACGGCGCTGAGGTCGCTGCCGCGGTTCATCAGGCCGGCCCCGAGTTCGTTGATGATGATCGTGAAGCGCTGCCGTTCGGGGAGCCGCTGGATGTCGTTGAGCAGGTCCGAGCCGACCGGGCTGTGGGTGTTGGTCACCGGCAGGTAGTACTGGCCCGCCCCTTCGTGGCCGGAGGGGATCTTCTTCAGCGGGGGCGGCAGCGGCGTGCCTTCGGGCCGCGGCTGGGTCGGTTCGCAGTCGACGTACTTCTCGCCGATCAGGCCCTGCAGGCGGATCGTGCAGCTGGCGTCGCTGCGGAAGTCCTGGAAGCCGGGGTTGCTGATGCTCAGCACCACCGCCGCCTTGGCCGTGGGCGTCGGTTCGACCGATTTGACCGTCCCGACTTTGACCGAGGCGATGTCGACGGTCTCGCCGGGGATGATGTTGCCGGCGTCGTCGAAGATCGCGCGCACGGCGTAGCCGCCGTTGGAGCCGCCCGCGGAGACGGCGAGGAGCACGACCGCGATCAGCGCCGCGATCCCCACCGCGCCCGCAACCCCGGCTATCGCTCTCCTGCCCCCCGACCGATCCTTCCTCACCCTCGTCCTTCCTTGCCGTTCTTCACAAAGGGCGACCCCACCGTGGTGGGGCCGCCCCTTTGTTCGCTGCTAGGTCGAGCTTACGCTCTTGCGCGCCAAAAAGACGCGCAAAAGGACTACTTCTTCTTCTTCGTGGACTTCGGGCACGGCGCCTTGTAGGTGGCCGTGACGGGCTCCGGGACTTCCGGCACCGCTCCGCCTTCGTCGAAGATCACTTCGGTCTTGATCGGGAAGCCGCCCTTCGGGCACTTCGTGGGGACGCGGCCGTAGTAGGTCACGGTTTTGCCCTTCTTGTAGGCCGAGCCGGCCTTCACGTTGATCGTCTTGACCGACGCGTAGGGCGCACCCGGCACGGTCGAGACGAGCGGCACCTGGGTGATCAGCTCGGGCCCGTAGCCGCCCGCGCCGTTGAGGTTCACGTAGTGCCCGGCCGACAGGATTTCCAGCGACACCGGCGAGTGGCCGTCGGTGAAGAACTCGAAGCCGCCTTCGGGCGAGTAGAAGGACTGCAGCGTGGCGCTCTCTTCGACACGTTCGCTGCCGAACGACACGATCCCGAGCACGTTGCCGATCGGGCCGGCTTCGGAGGATTTCGAGCAGCCGGAGGGACCCGTCTGTTCGAGGACGCTTTTCGCGCACGTCGGGAAGCCCGCCGTGTGCAGTTTGGTGCCCTGCGGAAGGTAGAAGTTGACGCCGATGATCGGGGGCGGGAATCCGCCGTATTCGGTTCCTTCGATCGTGTATTCGGCGTGGACGGCCGCGCCGGCGCCGAGGATGTTCCCCGTCCCCGGGAAGCCCGGGATCGGCACGGCTTGGGCTTTGAACTTGACCGTCGGGGCCGCCCCGGCGACGGCCGGCAGTGCGAGCAGGCCGAGGGCGAGGACGGCAAGAACTGTGGATGCTCTCCGCATCTATGTCTCTCCTCTATCGATGAACAGGTCCGCCTCGATCCGGGTAGCTCCGGAGCCTTGACGGTCCGGCGACATCGAGATCCCCCGCGGGGAACGTGGCGAGTTATCGGCCAACACTAATCGGCTTACCCGGTGCCTTCAAGCTTGAACCGCCACTTGCCGACACTCGTGCGGCCGCCGCACGGTGCTCGCCGCCCGCTCAGGTGCCGGGGACCGACAGCTCCAGCCGTGAGCCGTCGTAGCTGACCCCGAGCGGCTCGAGGATCACCCGCCTGGGGCCGTCCTCGACGCGCCCCCCGAGCAGCGCGGGGAGGCCCAGCTCGTCCGCCACGGAGAGCACCGCCTGCGCCTCGCCGGGGGCGCAGTAGACGGCGTAGCCGACTCCCATGTTCAGCGTCGAATAGGCCGCCGCCGGGTCCATGCCCGCCTCGGAGGCCAGGAACGCGAGCACCGGGGGCACCTCGGGCAGGGCGGTGACGCGGTACGTGAAGGTGGCGCTCGGGCGCATCAGCTTCAGCAGCCCGTGACCGGTCACGTGGCTGAGGTAGCTGACCGCCACCCCCCGCCGCAGCAGCTCCGCCACCAACCCGACGTACATCACGCTCGGGTCCAGCAGCGCCTCCCCGAACCCCCGCCCGTCCGGCAGCGGCGTGGCGAAGCCGTGCGGCAGCCGCTCGGCCACCAGCCGCGCCAGCGAGGCGCCGTTGGCGTGCAGCCCGCTGGAGCACACGAACACGATCTCGTCGCCGTCCCGCAGCCGTTCCCCGAGGATCGGCGAAACGCCGTCCGGGAGGGCACCGACGGCGGCCCCGGCGAGCTCGATCTCCTGCCCGGCGAGCATCCCCGGGAGCGTCGGCGACTCGCCTCCCCCCCACACGCAGCCGGCGTCCTCGCAGCCCCGCCGCCACCCCTCCAGCAGCGCCGTGGAGCGGTCCCGCTGTTCGTACCAGCTCGAGTCCCCGGTGGCGAAGTAGGCGTTGACCACGAGCGGCAGCGCGCCCACGCAGGCGAGGTCGTTGAGGATCGCGGCGACCGCGTCGTAGGCGACCTCGGCGAAGCGGTTGAGGCCCTGCTGCTCGAGCACCGCGCGCGCGATCATCGACTTGGTCCCGAGCCCCTCCAGCACCAGCGCGAGCGTCCGCTCGCCCAGCTCGAACACGAACGCGGGCTCGCCACGGGAGGCGTCGAGGGCCCGCCCACCCCGCTCGGCGAGCAGCCCCGAGGTCGACAGCGCCCCCAGCATCGCCAGGCGCTTGGCGGAGTCGAGCGCGTCGTAGTCCACGCCGGCGTCGCGATAGCTGGCGCCCTCTGCGCTCATCGGGGATGATCCTAAGCCCAACGCCGTCCGAGAGAGGAGAACACGATGGACTTCGAGCCGAGCGCGCGCTGCCGTGAGTTCGCCGAGCGCCTGCAGGACTTCATGGAGGAGCACGTCTACCCGGCCGAGCCCGTGTACGAGCAGCAGCTCGCCGACGCCGGCGACCCCCACCACCAGCCCGCCGTGATGGAGGAGCTGAAGTCCACTGCCCGCGACCTGGGCCTGTGGAACATGTTCCTGCCCGACTCCGAGGAGGGGGCCGGGCTCTCCAACAGCGACTACGCGCCGCTGGCGGAGATCCTCGGGCGCTCCCGGATCGCCTCGGAGGCGACCAACTGCTCGGCCCCGGACACGGGCAACATGGAGGTGCTCCACCAGTTCGGCAACGAAGAGCAGAAAGACGCCTGGCTGAGGCCGCTGCTGGACGGCGAGATCCGCTCCGCCTTCGCCATGACCGAGCCCGCCGTGGCGAGCTCCGACGCGACCAACATCGCGCTGCGGATCGAGCGCGACGGCGACGAGTACGTGCTGAACGGGCGCAAGTGGTGGATCTCGGGCAGCTACCACCCCCACTGCCGAATCATGATCGTGATGGGCAAGACCAACCCCGAGGGGCCCGTCCACAAGCAGCAGAGCCAGATCCTGGTGCCGTTGGACACCCCCGGGGTGACCGTCATCCGCAACCTGTCCGTGTTCGGCTACGACGACCACGAGGGCCACGCGGAAATCGACTTCGACGACGTGCGGGTGCCGGCCTCGAACCTGATCGCGGGCGAGGGCGACGGCTTCATGATCGCCCAGGCGCGCCTCGGGCCCGGGCGCATCCACCACTGCATGCGCGCGGTCGGGGCGGCCGAGCGGGCACTGGAGGCGATGTGCTCCAGGGCGGTCTCGCGGGTCACCTTCGGGCAGCCGCTGGCGATGCGCGCCAACATCCAGGACTGGATCGCCGAATCGCGGGTGGAAATCGAGATGGCCCGGCTGCTGACGCTGAAGGCGGCGTGGCTGATGGACACGGTCGGCAACCGCCAGGCCCGCACCGAGATCGCGGCCATCAAGGTGGCGGCCCCGAACGTGGCGCTGAAGGTGCTCGACCGCGCGATCCAGGTCCACGGCGCCGGGGGCGTGTCGGGGGACTTCTCGCTCGCCAGCGCGTACGCCCACCTGCGCACGCTGCGCCTCGCCGACGGGCCCGACGAGGTCCACAAGCTGTCGATCGCACGGCGCGAGCTGGCCCCCTACGTGTCCCGGGAGGAGCCCGCCGCGGCGCCGGCCTAGCGTGAGCGAGCTCCACTACCGTGAGCGGGCCCCCGCCGGCGAGGCCGAGGGGTTGCTCGTGCTGAGCCACGGCCGCGGCTCGGACGAGCTCGACCTGCTGGGGCTCGCGGACCTGCTCGACCCGGGGCGCCGGCTGCTGGTCGTCAGCCCCCGCGCGCCCTTGCAGCTGGAGGGCTCACCCGGCTACCACTGGTATCTGGTGCCGCGGGTCGGCTACCCCGACCCGGTCACCTTCGCCTCCTCCTACCGGTCCCTGGCGGAGCTGCACGAGCAGCTGTGGCGCGACACCGGCCTCGGCCCCGAGCAGACGCTGCTGGGCGGTTTCTCGATGGGGGCGGTGATGAGCTACGCGCTCGGGCTCGGCGCCGACCGCCCACGGCCGGGTGGGATCCTCGCCTTCTCCGGCTTCGTCCCCACCACCGAGGGCTGGCAGCCGGGGCTCGAGCAGCGGCGGGGACTGCCGGTGTTCATCTCCCACGGGTCCCGCGACCCGGTGATCTCGGTCGAGTTCGCCCGCGAGGCCGAGCGGCGGCTGACGCAGGCCGGCCTCGAGGTGTCCTACCACGAGTTCGAGAGCGCCCACCACATCGACCCCCGCCACCTGCCGCTGGCGGCCGCGTGGATCGAACGGGCGCTCGCCGCGGCCGGCACGCGCGAAAGCGCATAAGGTGTCCCCAGGAGCCGAGGACAGGGAGCGAGCGAGCATGTTGCAAGCGGGAAGCGGGGCCAACGGGCGCGCTCCGGCACGGGAGCTCGAGGTGATCATCATCGGCGCCGGGTTCGGGGGCATCGGGGCCGCGATCGAGCTGCGCCGCCACGGCATCCGCTCGGTGAGGATCCTCGAGAAGGCGGAGGACCTCGGCGGCACCTGGCACTACAACAGCTACCCCGGCTGCGCCTGCGACGTCCCCAGCCACCTGTACTCGTACTCCTACGCCCAGCGCAAGGACTGGTCGCGGCTGTGCTCCCCCCAGGAGGAGATCCACTCCTACCTCCACGACGTCGCCCGCGACCACGGTATCGAGCCCCTGATCACGACCGGCACCGCGGTCACGAGCTGCTCCTGGGACGAGCAGAGCTGCCGCTGGAGCGTCCGCGACAGCCACGGCAACGCCTACGAGTCCGACGCGATCGTGGTCGCCACCGGGCAGCTGGACCAACCCTCGATCCCGGACCTCCCCGGCGCGCAGAGCTTCGCCGGACATTCCTTCCACTCGGCCGAATGGGACCACGACTACGAGCTCGAGGGAAAGCGGGTGGCGGTCGTCGGCAACGGCGCCTCCGCGGTCCAGTTCATCCCCGAGATCGCCCCCCGGGTGGGGCGCCTGAGCGTCTTCCAGCGCACCGGCAACTGGTTCCTGCCACGCAAGAACATGGTCTACCCGCGGTGGATGAAGGCCGCCTTCGAACGTGTGCCCGGGCTGCAGGCGTGGCGGCGGATCTTCCTCTTCTGGTACACCGAGTCGCTGACCCTGTGCATCCGCAACCCACGCACCTTCGGGCGCCTGATGGGGCTGCGCTCGGCGGGCTTCATGCGCTCCCAGCTGAAGGACCGCGAGGTGCGCCGCAGGGCGTGGCCCGACTACACCTTCGGGTGCAAGCGGATCCTGTTCAGCTCCGAGTTCCTGCCCGCCCTGCAGCGCCCCAACGTGGAGCTGGTGACGGAGGCCATCGAGCGGGTCGAGCCCGACGGGGTGCGGACCCGCGACGGGAGGCTGCACGAGGCCGACTGCCTGATCTGGGCGACCGGTTTCAGGACCAACGACTTCATGTTCCCGATGGAGATCACCGGCGTCGAGGGCACCAGCCTCGCCGACGCCTGGGCGGATGGCCCCCACGCGCATCTCGGCATGACCGTCCCGGGCTTCCCGAGCATGTTCCTGATGTACGGCCCCAACACGAACACCTCGGGGGGGTCGATCATCGTCTACCTCGAGGCCCAGGCCCGCTACCTGCGCCAGGCACTGGAACGGGTGCGGGCGCGGGGCGCAGGGGCGATCGAGGTGCGCCGCGAGGTGGAGGCGGCCAGCGACCGCTCGGTCCAGGACCGCTTCGCCGGCACGGCGTGGCTGGACTGCGAATCCTGGTACCGCGACGTGCACGGTCGGATCGTCGCCAACTGGCCCGGCTACATGCGCGACTACCTGCAGCTGACGGAGTCGCTCGACGAGGCCCAGTTCAACTTCGCGCCGCTGCCCGAGCGCGTGGCGGCCTGAAGCGGGGCGGAACGGCGGTGTACGACTACGTGATCGCGGGGGCCGGCTCGGCCGGCTGCGTGCTCGCCAACAGGCTCTCGGAGGATCCCACCGTGCGGGTCCTGCTGGTGGAGGCGGGGGGTCGCGACCGGTCGCTGAAAATAAAGATCCCGGCCGCCTTCCCGGAACAGTTCCACACCAAGCTCGACTGGGAGTTCGCCCCCGACCCCGAGCCCCACGTGGACGGCCGCGAGCTGTACATCCCCCGCGGCAGGTCGCTCGGCGGGTCGAGCTCGATGAACGCGATGCTGTACGTGCGCGGGCGCCCGCTCGACTACGACGGCTGGGAGGCCCAGGGGGCTCCGGGGTGGGGCTACCAAGAGGTGCTGCCGTACTTCATCCGAGCCGAGGACAACGTCCGCGGGCCGTCCGAGTACCACGGCGCCGGCGGGCCCCTGCGGGTCAGCGAGCAGCGCTCCCCGCGCCCCCTTGGCCGGCGCCTGATCGCCGCCACCGAGGCCACCGGCATCCGCCGCATCCCCGACTACAACGGCCCGGAGCAGGACGGCGTCTCGATGTTCCAGGTGACCCAGAAGGACGGCCGCCGCTTCAGCGCCGCCGACGCCTACCTGCGCCCCGCGCTGTCACGCCCGAACCTCGAGGTCAGGACGGGGACGACGGTGCTGGGGGTGGCGCTCCAGGACGGACGCGCCGTGGGGCTGCGGGTGGGTGGGCGCCGCGGCGCCGAGGAGCTCGTGCGGGCCGAGCGGGAGATCGTGCTCAGCGCCGGGGCGATCGGCTCGCCCCAGCTGCTGCTGCTGTCCGGGATCGGCGCCCCCGACGAGCTGCGGGCCGCCGGCGTGGAGGCGCGACACGAGCTCCCGGGGGTGGGACGCAACCTCCAGGACCACCCGTTCGTGACCATGATGTGGGAGGTCTCCGACCAGAACACCCTCTACGGGGCCGAAAAGCCCCGCGCCCTGGCCGAGTGGCTGCTGCGCCGCAGCGGCAAGCTCAGCTCGACGGTGGCGGAGGTGGTCGCCTTCACACGCACCCGCGGGGGGCTCCCTGCCGCCGACATCCAGTTCCACATGGGGGCCGCCTACTTCGAAGACCACGGCGCCGAGACCTACGACGGACACTGCGCCGTGATCGCCCCGGTGCTGGTCTCGCCGAAGGCCCGTGGGCAGGTGTGGCTGCGCTCCTCCGACCCGCTCGCCAAGCCCCACATCATCACCAACACGCTGTCCGAGCCCGAGGACCTCGAATCGATGGTCGCGGGGATGACGCTGGCGCGTGAGATCGCCGCGCAGCAGCCGCTGCGGGAGGTGATCCTGAAGGAGCTCAAGCCCGGCCCGGAGATCCAGGGCCGCGAGCAGCTCGAAGCGGACCTGCGCCGGCGCCTGATGCTGATCTACCACCCCGTCGGGACCGCCCGCATGAGCGACGACGACGAGCTGGCGGTGGTGGACTCGAAGCTGCGCGTCCACGGGCTCGAGGGCCTGCGGGTGGTGGACGCCTCGATCATGCCGACGATCGTCGGCGGCAACACCACCGCCCCGACGATCATGATCGCCGAGAAGGCCGCGGACCTGATCCGGGAACGGCCGTGAGCGTCGCGATCAACTACCACCGCACGGGCAGCGGCCCACCGCTGGTGCTGCTGCACGGGGTCGGTCACCACTGGCAGGCGTGGGAGCCGGTGATCGAGCGGCTGGCGGGGGAGTTCGACGTGATCGCCTGCGACACGCCCGGGTTCGGGCGCTCGGCCCCGCTGCCCGGCGGGATCGAGCCCACGATCCCCGCCTACGTGGACGCCTTCGAGTGGTTCTTCGCGGAGCTGGGGCTCGAGCGGCCACACGTCGCCGGCAGCTCGATGGGTGGTGGCCTGGCGCTCGAGCTGGCCCGGGGACGGGCCGTCGGCTCGGCCACCGTCTTCTCCCCGATCGGCTTCTGGACCCGCCCCGAGCTGCGCTACTGCCGCTTCTCGCTGGCCCTCGTGGGCCTCGTCCCGCCGCCCCTGCGGACATTGATGGAGACGGCCGCCGAGGGCGAGCTCGGGCGACGGCTGCTGTTCGCCCAGCTGTTCCGCCACCCGCAGCGGGTCCCCCCCGAGGAGGCCGTGGCGGCGCTGCACGACCTGTGGGCGGCCCCCGCCCTGCAGTCCACGCTGCGGTGCTTCGAGAGCTACTACTTCGGCACGCCCGAGCAGCTGCGCAGCACGCCCGTCACGATCGCCTGGGGCAACCGCGACTGGCTGCTGCCCTACCACCTCCAGGCTCCCCGGGCGCGCGCGCAGCTGCCCTGGGCCCAGCACGTGACGCTGGGCGCCGGGCACATCCCGTTCTTCGACGACCCCTCGGCGTGTGCCGAGGTGATCCGCTGCACGGCGGCTCGGGCCCGCGCCCCGGTGGCGGCCGCCTGACCCGCCCGCGACACGGCTCAGAGGAAGCGGGTCAACAGCACCAGGTCGACCCAGCGGCCGAACTTCTGGGCGATCTCGGTCATGCGCGCGGACTCGACGAAGCCGAGCTGTTCGTGCAGGGCGATCGACGGCTCGTTGGCTGCGTCCACTCCCGCCACCATCACGTGCATCCCGTCCTCGCGGGCGAGCTCGATCAGGCGCGTGAGCAGCTCCCTGCCGATCCCGCGGCGCCTCGCGGAGGCGGCCACGTGGACGGTGTGCTCGACGGTCGTGCGGTAGCCGGGGTGGGGTCGGAAGTCGCCGTAGCTGGCGTAGGCGAGCACCTCGTCCCCCTCCCTCACGACGAGCACCGGGAAGCCCCTCTCTCGCCTTGCGCGCAGCCACTCGCGCTGCTCCGCCAGCGTCACCGGATCGTCGCTGAAGACCGCCGTGGAGGTCGCGATCACGTCGTTGAGGATCGCCAGGATCCCCGGCAGGTCGCGCTCGTCGGCATCCTCGATCGGCACCGCTGCATTATCTTCACCCCCACGTCGCCGCGTGGCGCGTTACCGGGGGCCCTGGCGGGTCGCCCGTCTAGTAGTTCTGGGCTCCCTTGGTCTCGTCGGGGACGAGGCATGGAAAGAACTCGGCGGCGATCCCGAAGATGAAGTCGACGAGCTGTTGCGGCGTCGGTGGGCTGTTGGGGTCGGTGAGCTCGGCCGGCACCGGCAATCCGGACTCCTTGGCGTGCTCGAGGATCCCGGGGCCGATGGCCTTGCCGAGATTGCTCAGCGCCTGCCCGAGTTCCACTTCGGTGAGGTGCCAGTCCGGTAGCGGCTGCGGCTCGAAGTCCGGCCAGCTGGCCGGGTCGCGCGGGCTCTCGCGCGAGAGGAGGTGCTCGAAGGTGCGTGCGGCGCCGTCGCGCCGGCTGAAGGGGTCGCCGAGGTCCCAGACCTTGCGCAGCGTGGCGAGTAGCGACGTGTGGCGAAACTCGTCGTTGACCACGATCCCCTCGTCCACCCACGGGGACACGATGATGGCCGGCACGCGGTAGCCGGAGCGGTCGAATTTGAAGTCACACTCCCCGGCGGGCGCGCTGGGGTCGGGGGGAGGCACGGGTCCCGGGGGCACGTGGTCGTAGGTGCCGCCCGGCTCGTCCCAGCCGATGAAGAAGGTCGTGTTGAAGGCGTTCGAGCCCTCCGCCGAGTCGGCCGTCTTGATCGCGCGGTAGATGCGGTTGAGGAAGTTCTCGCCCGCCAGGATCGAGCTCGGCGGGTCGATCGCGATGTTGACGTTTTCCCCGATCAGCGAGCGCCCCTCGGCGGGGTGATAGTCGCCGTGCCCGGCGATCAGGTGCGGCTCGATCAGGCAGAAGTCCGGAAGCGTGCCGTTTGCCGCGTCGCGCTCGAACTCCTCGAACGGCACGAAGTTCGTCGCCAGGCGCTCCTTCAGGCGCGGCATGTGGATCCACCCCGTGAACGAGATCCGGGCGGGCTCCAGCACGTACACCTTCCACGTGCGCCCGTGCGCCTCCAAGCGGTTGAACAGCGTTTCGGCCGTGTTTTCCCGCGTCCACTTCATCGCCGGTTTGTTCGTCACGAAGCCCGATGAGGTTCCCGCCGTCCAGAAGGAGCGGTTCATGAACGTCTGCGAGGGGACCTCGGAGAACCAGTGGTCGAACACTCCGAAGGCCTTGGCGATCCCGTTGAGGACGGGTACCTGCTCGGGGGTGTAGCCGGTCATGATCTGCGCGTACTCCTCGTAGGTGGGCTGGCGACCCACCTCGCCGGTGAAGGTGCTGATGTAGTCGGTCACGAAGCCGTCCATGGTCGGCTCGGTACCCGGCGGCGGGACGTTCCACGGCGCCGTGACGGCCTCCCCGATCTTGAACCGGTTGTGCTCTTCGAGCGTGTTGTACAGCTGGGTGTTGGTGTGGAAGTACTCCTCGCCCGAGTCCGGGTTCGGTGCGTCCATGTCATCGGTGACCGTGTAGGGGACCGCCTTGCGCTCGGCGCCGTGCTCGGCCCAGGTCGGGATCGGGTTGCTCAGGTCCTTGCCGAGGACCCCCTCGAAGCGCTTTCCGTCCTCGGGCCCGTAGAGACGCCCCAGCACGTTGTCGAACGAGCGGTTCTCGAATAGGACGAGGACGACATGGTCCATCCCATGGGCGCGGTCGCTGCTCAACTCAGGCCTCCTTCGGAACGGTGCAGCTCAGGATGCTGCACCTCCGTGAACAGCGCTCCCTGTCCCGCTGCCGACCCCGACCTGCCTCCGCCGCGGCCGCGCAGCACGAACGCGATCCCGACCGCGACCACCGCCCCGGCGACCGGCCCCGCCACATACACGAGGTAATGGGAGAAGTTCCCCCCCACCAGATCCGGGCCGAACGTGCGGGCCGGATTCATCGACGCGCCGGAGATCGGGCTCCCCCAGAGCCCGGCGAGCGCGATGTAGCCGCCGACCCCGAAGGCGCCGAACAGCCCCACGTTCTGGGCGCCCGACGCGGTACCCAGGATCACGCTGACCAGGCCGACGGTCAGCATCAGCTCCATCCAGAACGCCGCACCTGCCGAGTAGCCGACGGCCGGATAGTTCGACCCGTAGGTGGCCGATACGTTGATCACGGCATGCAGGAAGAGGGCGGCGAGGGTCGCACCGATCAGCTGCACGACGATGTATCCGGGCACCCGGCGCCAGGGGAAGTCGCGGCGCAACGCGAACGCGATGCTGACCGCCGGGTTCAGGTGCGCCCCGGAGACGGCCCCCATGAAGAGGATGATCGCCATCACCGTCAGCGCCGGTGCCACGACGGCGTCCGTGTGGGTGATGACGCCCGGGAAGGCGTGGGCCATCATGCCGCCGCCAGCCGCGGCGAGCACCAGGAAGAACGTGCCGAGCGCCTCCGAGACCAGGCGCCGCCACTCCTGGCGGGGATCCTCGAAATCGTTGATGCGCTCGGCGAACTCTCGCTCGCACCGGGCTATC
Source organism: Solirubrobacteraceae bacterium (assembly GCA_035506775.1). Lineage (GTDB taxonomy): Bacteria > Actinomycetota > Thermoleophilia > Solirubrobacterales > Solirubrobacteraceae > Palsa-744. Next base: position 21,285 of record DATJOU010000138.1, read on the forward strand.
AAGCCCTCCATCTGAGCGGCTGGGACCGTCGAACCCGGTGCATCTGACATAGAAGCCTCCTCTTCGCCGAACGCTGCACGGGATACTTCCAGACCCTCGAGCGCAGGCGACCTGTCGGAAGCCGGCGTCTAGTCGGCGTCGTCGGCCAGCACGCGGCCGACGCTGTCGGCCACGCAGGCCGGCTTCTCGCCGCCCTCGATCTCGACCGTGAGACGCGTCACCACCTGGTGCCAGCCGCCGCCGACCTCGTCGACGTCGACGATCTGGGCATACAGGCGCAGGCGCGAGCCGACCGGCACCGGGGCCGGGAAGCGGACCTTGTTCCAGCCGTAGTTGACGCCCAGCTTGAAGCCGCTGAAGGTCGTCAGGTCGCGCCGCAGGCCGTCGATCAACGACAAGGTCAGGTTGCCGTGGGCGACCGTCGTCCCGAAGGGGCTTTCGCGCTTCGCCCGCTCGACGTCGACGTGGATCCACTGGTCGTCCCCGCTCAGCTCGGCGAAGGTGTTGACCATCTCCTGGGTCACCTCGCGCCACCCGCTCGGCCCCACGATCTCGTCCTTGAGCGCGATCAGGCCGTCGATGCCGTTCGCTTCAGCCGTGGTTTTGCTGGCCGTCAATGCCATCTGTGGCTCCTTTCGCCTGGCATGGGGATTTCCTGGGGGAGGGGCATGCTAGCCGCCGGGTTCCTCCGCCGAGCGCCCACGGGCGACCAGCACGAGCGCGACCACGGCGAGGATCACGGCGATGCGTCCGACCGTGTCCCGCCCGGCCGGGCGCCCGAAGCCGACCCCCTCGGCCCCCGCCGAGAAGGCCGAGAACCTCGACCCGGCCGAGAACAGCGAGCCGAGCGAGCCCGCGGAGGCGACCGAGAAGGCCGAGCACGCGGAGCCGATCGAGCCGACCGACAGCACCGACCCGACCGACCCGATCGACAGCACCGAACCTTCGCTGGCGATCGACAGGAAGGAGTCGCGCGAAGACAGGGCCACGGCCTCTCCGAGGCTAGCCGAAGGCGGTTCCGGGCGACCTCCGGGGACACGGCTCGATCGACCCCCACCGGCGGGCCGGTGGTGGCACGATGGGTTCTCCGGCTCGCGGGAGTCCCGACCGGCCCCGAGCCGCCCGCAAACGCCCCCAAAGGAGACAACGTGCCCGACACCAAGACCCACATCGACAAGATCAACACGATCGTGATCCCGGTCGCCGACCAGGACACGATGATCGCCTTCTACGTGGACAAGCTCGGCTTCCAGAAGCGCGCCGACGTCCCCTTCGGCAACGGCTACCGCTGGGTCGAAGTGGCCCCCGAGGACTCCGCCACGACGATCGCCCTGGCCCCTCCTCCCGAGGGCAGCCCGACGGGCGGCCGCGAGACCGGGATCGCGCTCGGGAGCGGCCAGATCGACGAGCTCCACGCCGAACTGAAAGCGGCGGGCGTGGACGTGGATGCCGAGGTCAGCCGCATGGGCGACCCCGTCCCCCCGATGTTCTGGCTCCGCGACCCGGAGGCGAACACGCTGATGGTGGTCGGCTGACCGCGGATCGGCCCTGCTCTCGGCCGGCCCGCACGCGCCGCGGGCCGGCCGGGGGCCGCCTGGGATCCTGAGAAGATGGGCTCCAGATGAACGAACCCAGGCAACCGCGCCCCCCGGAACGTCCCCCCGTCCCTCCCCCGCCGGGCACCCGCCCCACCGAAGCCCTCGGCTACGGAGACGAACCGCCGCCCCGCGGACCGTGGTGGCAGCAGGGGTGGGGACTGGCGCTGATCGCCCTCGTGGCCCTGCTGGTCGGGCTCGGCGCGGGCCTCGCGATCGGCAAAGGGACCAACGAAACGATCACCACCACGAGCTCCTCCCCCGGAACCGTGACCCACACCACCACGAGCACCGTCCAGCACACCCAGACGGTGACCTCCACCCACACCGTCACCGTCTCCAAAGAAGGCTCGGGTGAAGGCGGCGAAGGCGGAGGCGGCGGCGAAACCCAGAGCTTCAACGGAACCGGCAGCAAGAACCTCGGGACCGTCAAGGTCTCCGCCCCGTCCACGGTGCGTTGGACCAGCGAAGGCGCAAGCTTCGCGGTCACGAGCTCACGGGGTGAAGTGCTGAGCTCCGAAGGCCACAAGGGCACCGCCTCGCTGGCCGCCGGGAGCTACGAAGACCTCGAAGTCCAGACCGACAGCGGCTGGACGCTGAAGATCACCCCCGCCGGGTAGAGGCTCCGATGGTTCCCCCGGCCACCGACTGGTCGACGATCTCGGCGCTGGCCACCGGGGTGGGCACGCTCGTGCTGGCGATCGCCACGTTCGCGGCGGTGCGCTCCTCCAACCGCTCGGCCCGCATCGCCGAGGCCGCCCTCCAGGAGCAGCGACGACCGCTGCTGGTGCCCTCCCGCCTCGAGGACCCGGCCCAGAAGATCATGTTCGTCGACCAGCATTGGGTCCGCGCCACCGGCGGGCATGCGGAGGCGGAGTCGATCGACGGGAACGTGTACCTGGCCGCCAGCCTGAGGAACGCCGGCAGCGGGATCGGTGTCTGCCAGGGCTGGACGATCAGGGCCGAGTTGCTGTACTCGGGGTCCTCCCCGACCCACGCCCCCGAGGGTGACTTCCACCTTCAGTCACGGGACCTGTACGTCCCCGCGGGCGACATCGGTATGTGGCAGGGCGCCCTCCGCAACCCCGAGGACCCGGTCCGGGAGGCTGTGGCGGCGGCGATCGAGGCGCGCGAACCGCTGACACTCGAACTCCTCTACACCGACCTGATCGGACAGCAGCGCACGATCACGCGGTTCTCGGTCGTACCCACCTCCGACATGTGGCTGCTGAGCGTAACCAGGCACTGGTACCTGGACTGGGACGGTCCACGTGCCGAGCGGGACATCGCGGCGGCCGCCGAGGCCACCCTGCGCGACCACGAGGCCCACCAGCGTGCGGTGTCGGACGCGGGAAACCCGTCAGGCCGCTGAGCGGCGTCGTTCGGTCCCGCCGTCTGCTAGTCCAGATGGACGATGGGCGCCCTCGAGATCGTCGTCGGAGTCGGC
>DATJOU010000139.1:0-4775 GCA_035506775.1 Solirubrobacteraceae bacterium
CCCCACGCTGCTCCCGCGGCTGGCCTACGTCTGCACCGCCCCGTTCATGGGTGCGACCGATGCGATCGAGTTCGCGACCGCACAGATCGCCGCCCGGGGGAAGGCCTCGGGGTCATGAGCGGGCTGGGCACCACGGCAAGGAGCGCCCGCCGGGAGGACCGCCACCCGCGCGACCCGCACGCGCAGCAGCGGGAGCCCGGCTCGAGGGCCACCGACCAGGCCTCCCGACTGCTGTCGGCGATCGTCTCGGTGGTCGCCGACCACGGCTACGCCGGCGCCAAGATCGGGGAGATCGCGAACCGTGCCGGTGTCTCCCGGGCCACCTTCTACGAGCTCTTCGACGACAAGGAAGCCTGCTTCGCCGAGGCGCACGCGGTGCTCGCACGCGAAGTCGGGGCAGAGGTCGAAGCTGCCATCCGCCAGGATGACCCTGCGGATGCGGGCAACGCGGCGATCTCCGCGACCGCGCGAATCGCCACACGGAACCCCGACACGCTCACGTTCCTCACCCATCACGCGCTGCTGGCGGGCCCCCGCCCCCGCGACTCCCACGACCGCCTGATGTCGGACCTCGAGAACGCCGTCGAGGAGGCGTGGGGTCAGGCCCGCCCCGGGAGTGCCGTCCCCGACGTCCCCGCCCGGATGCTCCTCGGCGGGGCGACCCGACTGCTGTGCCTGACGCTGCGTCGCTACGGATGCTGTCCCGCCGAGGTCCCGGCCGTGCTCGACCGCTGGGTGGACTCCTACAGGACCGCGGATCGCTCCGGGAGCCGCCGCCGGCTGCTGCAGGCCGCCGAGCTGGGGTTCCGCCCCGAGAACCCGGCCGCGGCACGCGCGAGCTCGCCCCGGATCCTGCCGCGAGGGCGCCACCGCCTGCCCCGAGATGTCGTCGACGGGATCCAACGCGAGCGGATCGCGTATGCGACCGCCGACGTGATCCGGGCACACGACGGGACCGCCGTCGCCGTGGCCGAGATCGTCGCCGCCGCCGGGGTCTCGCGCGAGGTCTTCTACGCCTACTTCTCCGACAAGGAGCAGGCCTTCCTCGCCACCCACCAGCTGATCTTCGAGCAGCTCATGGCCGCCTCGAGCAGCGCCTTCTTCACACCCGGCACCTCGTGGCCGGAACGCGTGTGGGACGGAGCCTGCGCCTTCGCCGGCCTGCTCGCCGCCAATCCGAGCTTCGCCCACTTCGCCTTCGTGGCCGCCTACGGGATGGGCGAGACCGGGGTCCGGCGCATGGACGAGACCGCCCTCGCCTGGGGCCTGTTCCTCGAGGAGGGCTACCGGGCCGGACCGGAGACCGCGGAGCTGTCGCGGCTGACCTCCGACGCGATCGCCCTCGGCGTCATGGAAGCGGCCGCGCGGTACGTGCGCAGCGGACGCGGCGACGACCTCTCGGCGCTCGTGCCCACCGTGGTCTATGCGGCCCTCGCGCCGTTCGTCGGTCCCGACTCCGCCGCGGCGCTCGTCGAGTCCAAGCTCGCGGCTAGCGGGATGCGCTGCCCGGTCGCGTAGGGGGCGGCTCGAGCTCGCCGTCCGGCCCGCGCCACTGGCCCATCCCGAGCACGATCAGCCGCAGCTGACGCTCACCCACGTCGAGCACCCGCTGTTCGGCCGGGGGGTCCGACGAAGGGACGTTGAGCAGCTCCTCGACGGTGGCAACCATCGTGGCGACCATCAGCGCAGCCGCCATCCCCAGATCCCCTGAGCTCCACGAGCGCAGCTCGGGAAAGCGGGCGAGGTCGGTTGCGAGCTCGCTCGTGATGAGTCGGATCTCGCCACGGATGGCCCGGCGCAGCGCCGGCACCCCGCTCCCACGCTCGCGGGCGATGAACTGGAAATACCCGCGGTTCTCGTGCACATGTCTGGCGAGCACCGCCACCGAGTTACGGATCGCGCCTTCGTAGTCGTCGCTCTCGCGGGCGCTGCGGAGCATCTCCCGTAGGCGTGCGAAGGACTCGTCCACGAGTGCGAACCCGAGCTCGTCCATGTCCTGGAAGTGGCGGTAGAAGGCGGCGGGAGAGATGCCGGCCGCACGGGACACTTCGCGCAGGCTGAGGCTCGCGAAGGGACGGTCGTCGAGCATCGAAAGCGCCCCGTCCAGCAGCGCTTCCCGGGTTCTCAGCTTGCGCTCTGCCCTCGTCTCGTGGTCGTGGGGGCGGTGGCGGCGGCGGGTGTGCGGACGTGTAGCCATTCCGATCTCAGGGTAAACAATCGTTCACCAGATGCTGACAACGCATCGATCGCCACAATATACAAGACGGCTTGACAACCTGACAACACCGCGATACTTTCAGCGAACGAGTGTTTACTGAACTGCCCACCCGGCTGGCGGGATCCGGCCTGATGCGGGCCCTGACCGCCCCCTACGGCCCCGAGCGGTTCATCGAGCTGGTGGCCCCCCGGTTCTCGCTGGGGGAGGTCCGCGCCGAGGTGACCCGCGTCGCGCGGCCCGCCTCCGGGTCGGTGACGCTCCACCTGCAGGCAAACCGCAACTGGACGGGGTTCCGGGCCGGGCAGTTCGTCAACGTCACCGTCGAGATCGACGGCCGGCGCTTCACCCGCTGCTACTCCCCGGCGTGCTCCGAGCACGCCCCCGAACACGAGCTCGAGCTGACGATCCGGGCCCACCCCCACGGCCTGGTCTCCCGTCACCTGGGAGTGCACGCACGCCCGGGCCTGGTGCTCGGGCTGAGCCAGCCGGCCGGCGAGTTCGTCCTCCCCCACCCACGCCCGGATCACCTGGTGCTGGTCAGCGGGGGCAGCGGGATCACGCCCGTGCTGGCGATGTTGCGGACGCTCGTCGACGAGGACCACACGGGCCGCGTCACCTTCCTGCACTACACCCCGAGCGGGGACGCTCACCCCTACCGGGCGCTGCTCGACCGCCTGGCCCGCCGGCGCCCGCACCTGCGTGTCCACGTGGTCGGGACCCGCGACCGGGGCCTCGACCGGCGGCGTCCCCACATCTCCGAGCGGCGGCTGAGGGAGCTCGACCGCAGCTTCGGCGACGCCGAGGCGTATGTTTGCGGGCCGCCCACCCTGATCGCGGCGACGCGAGCGATCTGGGAGCGGGCCGGAGCGCCAGCACGGGTCCACAGCGAGAGCTTCCTCCCGGCCACCGTCCCTGCCGGCGCCGAGAGCGGGCAGGTTCGTTTCCTGCGCAGCGATATCGAGATCTCCTCCAGCGGACGCAGCCTGCTGGAGCAGGCCGAGCAGGCCGGGCTCTCCCCCGCCTACGGCTGCCGCATGGGCATCTGCCACACGTGCACCACGCGCAAGCTGTCGGGCCGCGTGCGCGACCTGCGCGGAGGAGGGCTGTCGAGCGATGAGGCACAGGACGTCCAGCTCTGCGTGTCGGTCCCGGCCGGCGACGTGGAGCTGGAGCTATGAGCACCCCACGACCGAAACCCCCACGACACCACAGGAGCAGATTCGTATGGACGACCCACGAGTGACCCTCACGGCGGAGCAGCTCGACGCGCTCGGCCAGGAGCTCGACGCGCTCCGTGAACGGATGATGGACGACCTCGGTGAGGCGGACGTCACCTACATCCGCAACCTCATCAAGACCCAGCGCGCGCTGGAGATCTCGGGACGAGGGCTGCTGTTCGCGAGCTTCCTGCCACCCGCCTGGGTGGCCGGGGTGGCGGCGCTGTCGCTGTCGAAGATCCTCGACAACATGGAGATCGGTCACAACGTGATGCACGGCCAGTACGACTGGACCGGCGACCCGACGCTCTCCAGCGGCACGTTCGAGTGGGACACGGCCTGCCCGGCCGACCAGTGGCGCCACTCCCACAACTACATCCACCACACGTACACCAACATCCTCGGCAAGGACCGCGACATCGGCTACGGGGTGCTGCGGATGAGCGACCAGGAACCGTGGCGCCCGCGGTGGCTGGGCAACCCGCTCTACGCCCTGGCGCTCGCCGTCTTCTTCCAGTACGGAGTCGCGCTCCACGATCTCGAGGTCGAGAACATCGGCAAGCGCGAGGCGGAGCGTCCCCGGCGTGAGCTGGCGCGCGGGATCTGGAAGAAGGTGCGCTCCCAGACGCTGAAGGACTACGTGCTGTTCCCCCTCCTGTCGGGCCCGCAGTTCCCGCTCGTGCTGGCGGGCAACGCCACCGCCAACCTGACCCGCAACCTGTGGTCCTTCGCGATCATCTTCTGTGGCCACTTCCCCGAAGGGACGGTCGAGTTCGAGGAGAGCGAGACCGCCGAGGAGACCCGCGGGCAGTGGTACCTGCGCCAGATGATGGGGTCCGCGAACCTGACCGGCGGGCCTTTGTTCCACATCCTCTCGGGCAACCTCAGCCACCAGATCGAGCACCACCTGTTCCCCGACATCCCGGCCCGCCGCTACGCCGAGATCGCGAAGGAGGTGAAGGTGATCTGCGAGCGCTACGGCCTGCCGTACAACAGCGGTCCCCTGCATCGCCAGCTCGGCTCGGTGGTCCGCAAGATCGTGCGGCTGTCGTTGCCCGGAGGTGGCACGCAGGCGCCCGCCCTGGCGCCGCCGGAGCGTCCCTCCGAGGACGCCGCGAAACCGGCCAGGAAGCCCGCGCGGCGCCAGCCCGCGCGCAGGAAAGCCGGCTCGGCCGGCACCAGGGCCCCGGCGGCGGTCGCCGGCTGAGCCCCCCGAGGACTCAGGCGATCTGCAGGCCGCTGATCGCGCGGGCGATCACCAGCTGCTGGATCTCGGCGGTTCCCTCGAAGATGTCGTAGATCTTCGCGTCGCGGTGCCAGCGCTCGACGGGGAACTCGCG
>DATJOU010000140.1:0-10289 GCA_035506775.1 Solirubrobacteraceae bacterium
GCTTCTCGCGGTCGAAGTCGGAGTCGGGGTTGTCGATTTCGGCTTTGATCTGGTTGATCCGGCCCTTGATCGCCTCCTGGTCGCCGGCGCCGTCCACGATCGTGGTCGTGTCCTTGGCGACGACCACGCGGCGGGCACGACCGAGCTGGGAGAGCTGGGTGTTCTCCAGCTTCAGCCCCATCTCCTCGGTGATCACCTCACCGTTGGTGAGGATCGCGATGTCCTCCAGCATCCGCTTGCGGCGGTCGCCGAAGCCCGGGGCCTTCACGGCCACACCGGTGAAGGTGCCGCGGAGCTTGTTCACCACCAGCGTCGCGAGCGACTCGCCCTCGACGTCCTCGGCGATGATCAGGATCGGCTTGCCGCTCTGGATGACCGCCTCGAGCACCGGCAGGATGTCCCGCACGGAGCCGATCTTCGAGTTGGCGATCAGGATGTAGGGGTCCTCGAGCACCGCCTCCATGCGGTCCTGGTCGGTGACCATGTAGGGCGAGATGTAGCCCTTGTCGAACTGCATGCCCTCGGTGAACTCGAGGTCCATGCCGAACGTCTGGCCCTCCTCGACGTTCACCACGCCGTCCTTCCCGACCTTCTCGATCGCGTCGGCGATCACGTCGCCGATCTCGTCGTCGCCGGCCGAGATCGTCGCCACGCGGGCGATCTGGTCCTTGCCGGAGACCTCCTTGGACTGCGAGGCGATGTTCTTGACGACGTCGTCGACGGCCGTCTCGATGCCCCGCTTGAGCGCCAGCGGGTTGGCGCCGGCGGCGACGTTCTTCAGGCCCTGGCGAACGATCGCCTGGGCCAGCACGGTCGCCGTGGTGGTGCCGTCGCCGGCCACGTCGTTGGTGGCCGTGGCCACCTCACGCACCAGCTGGGCTCCCTGGTTCTCGAAGACGTCCTCGACCTCGATCTCGCGAGCGATGGTGACGCCGTCGTTGGTGATGGTGGGCGCGCCGAACTTCTTGTCGAGCACGACGTAGCGCCCCTTCGGGCCGAGCGTCACCTTGACGGCGTTGGCCACCGCGTTGACGCCAGCCTCGAGCGCGTTACGCGCCTCTGAGCTGTACTTCAGTTCCTTGTGAGCCATAGTTCCTCAGCTTCTCCTATTCGACGCGGGCGAGGACGTCGGACTCGCGCAAAACGAGCAGGTCCTCGCCGTCGACCTTGATCTCGGTCCCGCCGTACTTGCTGTAGAGGACCTCGTCGTTCTTCTTGACGTCAAGCGGGATCCGCTTGCCGTCCTCGTCGAGCTTGCCGTCACCGACGGCCAGCACCTTGCCCTTCTGCGGCTTCTCCTTGGCGGTGTCGGGGAGCACGATCCCACTCGCCGTGGTCTGCTCCTCCTCGATCGCCTGCACGATCAGGCGATCGCCCAGGGGCTTGAGCTTCATGTTCTAAAGAACCTCCATCTAGAGAGTGCAACAGGGGGAATCGGCCCGCCGGGCGCAACTCCCGCCACGTTGGCAGTCTCACGTGGAGAGTGCCAGCGAGCACCCTCAATATATACGTTTTCTGGGGCCTTCCCAAGTTTTTTTGGCAGCCTGGCGTGGAGACTGCCAAAAACCTTGCAAACCGCACTTTCCGGACGCTCCAGGACGCCCGCGCGGGCGGCTCCGGGGCGGCGGGTGGCCTAGTTCTGCGCCCCCCCGAAGCCCTTGATGGCCTCGGTCATGCCGCTCGGGTTGTCGATGATCTGGGAGAAGCGCACCACCGTCACCGTGTCTTCGACCGACACCGTGCGGTCGTAGATCTGTTCGAGGAAGTTGATCAGCTCCTCGTGGCGGCGGAACTCGGGGTTGTCGTGCTTGATGTCGCGCGGGGAGAGGTCCCCGAGCTTCATCACCTCGACCTGGTCGATGACGGCTTCGAAGATCCGTTCCCGGGGCGAGTACTGGTAGCCGATCGTGACCAGCACGGCCTGGTTCTTGCGGTACTTGCTGGACTTGTCGCCGAGCCGGATGGTGGCCGTCTTGCGGCCCCGCTTGAGCTCGTCGGCGAAGATCGTCGAGTAGAAGTTGAGCACCTGCATGGCGGGCAGCAGGCTATCGGTCTTTGTCCAGGTAAGCGATGGCGCGGTCGACCATCTGTCGCTCCCCCTCGTAGGTGAGCGTGCGCGCGGCCTCCTCGAGCGGGATCCAGCGGACGTCCTCGACCTCGTCGTCGTGCTCGGAGACGTCCCCCTGCTCGTACTCGAACAGGTAGAAGGCGACCGTCTTGCCGATCGTGCGGCCGTTGCGGCGGTACCAGTAGCGCGACTCTCCCAGCTCGCACACCGGCGAGCCACGCAGGCCGGTCTCCTCGCGGACCTCCCTCGCGGCCGCCTCGACGGGCGTCTCGGCGCCGTCCGCGTGACCCTTCGGGAGGGCCAGCACACGCGAGCCGTCGGCCGCCCGCCGGGTGGGCACGATCACCGCCACCTCCCGGCCCCGCACCATCACGCCCCCGGCCGAGAACTCCCGCGCCCCCGCCGGCGGTTCGGGCTCTGGCGGCCCCTTCTTCCTAGAAGACATACTGCTCCAGCGCCTGCGGGTCGTGGACGATCAGCCTCCCGCGTCCCTGGGAGATGACCCCGGCCCGCTCGAGCACCGCCAGGAAGCGGCTCGCGGACTCGCGCGAGGAGCCGGCCAGCTGGGCCAGGTCGGCCTGGGTCGCGGTCACGAGCACGCCCCCGTCGGCCCTCCCGGCCGCCACCTCCCCCTCCACGAGACGGCTCAACACGACCGCCACGCGGCTCTGGACGGTCTGGAAGGACTGCCGCGAGAGGCGCTCGTTGGTCTCCCTCAAGCGCCCGGCGAGCGCCACCGCCAGGCGCATCGCGATCCCGGGGTGTTCGCTCATCAGCCGCCGCATGTCCCCGCCCAGCACCCCCACCACGGTCGTCGGCTCGATCGCTTCGACGGTCGCCGAGCGGCGCTCGTCCTCGAACATCGCGAGCTCCCCGAAGATGTCCCCGGGGCCGAAGGTGGCCAGCGTGATCGTGCGGCCGTCGGTGTGGCTGCGGATCGCCCGCGCCTGACCCTCGCGGACGATGTAACAGGTGTCGCTGTCGTCCCCCTCCCGGAACACGAGCTGCCCCGGCTCGAAGCCCCGCGGCACCGCCACCTCCGCGATCCGTTCCAGGTCGCTCTTCTCCAGCGTCTCGAACGCCGGCACCCGCGCCAGCAGCTCGACGACCTCCTCGGTGCGCATATCCCCCATCCCCGCAAGGGGATACCACACCGATGGCGATCGATGGGGATCGGCGGAGAGCCCACAGGGGCGGCTCTCCGCGGACCGGCGCCGGGCCGCGATCGGCGGCGCTATCTTCACCGCATGCCAGCCGTCTGGAGACTGCGCGCCCTGGCCCGGCTCGCGCCGGCTCCGGTGGCGCTCGCCGCCACCTCCCTGGCGGCCGCCGGGGCGATCCTCGCGGTCTGCGCCGGCGCCGGCGGTGCGTCGGCCGCTCCCCCCTCGCCCCACGCCGCCGGCGCCCCGACCATCCACCAGTTGCTGCGCTCGCGCGAACTGTGGGCCACGATCGACATCTGCAACGCCCCCGATCAGCCCAACACCGTCGGCATCAGGGGTTCGATGCCGGGCGACGGGAAGACCGCCGACAAGATGTACATGGAGTTCGGGCTCGAATACATCGACGCCGTCAACCAGTGGGCGGCGCTGCCGTCGAGCAGCAGCGGCTGGGTGCTCGTGGGGTCCGGCTCCGGCGCCCGCCAGGGGGGCTGGAGCTTCACGCTGAAGCCGCCCAACTCGCGCGGCAAGTTCACCCTCCGGGGCACCGTCACCTTCCGCTGGATGCGCGGCGGCACCCGCCAGCTGGCCCGCACCACGCTCCCCACCACCGCCGGTCGCAAGGTGCTCGCAGGCGCCGACCCGGCGGGGTTCAGCGCCGCCCGCTGCGACCTCTAGCTCTCAGGCCAGCGCGAACAGGCGGGGGTCGTTGGTGATGATCCCGTCCACCCCCATCGAGGTGAGCTTGGCGATCAGCCGGGCGTCGTCCACGGTCCACACGTACAGCTGACCGCCGCCCTCGGCCACGGCCCGCACGAGCGCCGGGGTGACCACCCTCCAGTGGGCCATGATCGCGTCGAAGCGACCGGCCGACAGCGCCCGCCGGGCGCGACGGGGCAGCAGGGCCCGGTACCCGGTCAGGGCGGCGAGCGCGGGCACGGCCGTGAGCATGTCGGTCGTGTAGTCCCGTCGCACCCTCGGCACCGACCAACCCAGCCGCACACCCGGCTCGAGCCGGCGGATCAGGTCGAGCCCCTCGGGGAACATGCCGCTGATCAGCGTCCGCGCCACCAGCCCGGACTCCCGCAGCGCCTCGACCACCGGTCGCTCGTAGCCCGGCAGCTTGACGTCCACGTCGAGCTCGATGCCCTCGAACGCCGGCCCGGCCAGGTGCTCGAGGGCTTCCTGCAGGCTGACCGGCACCCGCGAGTGCATGTCCTCGTAGTCGTGGGCCACGAGCAGCGCCCCGCTCCCGTCGCGGTGCTCGCTGAGCACGTCGAGCTCGATCATGTCGACGTCGTGGCGGAGGGCCGCGTCGAAGCTGGCGAGCGTGTTCCCCGGCTCGATGTGGGCGGCCCCCTTGTGCCCCACGCGGCGGGGCCGGCCGCGAAGCTCCCCGCTCATCCGGCGCTGAGCGTCAGCCGCCGCGGCCCCGAGTGGAACCCGAGCTCGACCAGCAGCTCCGCCAGCGGGCTCCCCATCGCCGGCTGCCCGTCGATCCGCTCCAGCGAGATGCGCCCCAGCCTGCCCTCGCGTACGGCCCCCGCGAGCGCCTCCAGCGCCGCCCGCAGCGGCCCGCCCTGCTCGGCGAACGCCCCCGACAGGGCCGCGGGGGGGGCGTGCGGCTCGATCAGGGTCAGCAGGCTGCGCCCGCCCCGCTCGAGATACAGCGCCGGCTCTTGGTTGACGAGCACCAGGTAGGCGCCTGCCGCCCGTCCGGGCCGCCCCTGCTCGCGCTCGCGCTTCGGCCACGGGAGCGCCGCCCCGTAGGGCTGGGCCGGGTCGGTGGCGGCGATCACGAGCGTGGCGTCGCGGGTCGGTTCCGCACGCAGCCGCTCGACTGCCCCGGGGAGTGCGAACTGCGCGGCGCCCATGCCCTCGATGAAGTACCCGCGCCGGCACACCCCGAGCGTCTCGAGGTTGTTGAAGGTGTCATACAGAGCGGAGAATCCACCACGGACGTTCTCCGCCAGCACCTGCTCGCGCGTGACGATCCCGTAGCGCTCGAGCAGCACTTCGGCCAGCGCCCGCCGGCGCTCTGCGGCCGTGGCCGGGTCCTCCTCAGCGGACCCGAACAGCCCGCCCGTCAACGACCAGCGGCCCTGGACCTGGGACTGGGCCCCGCTGGCGCGGCGGCGGCTGCCGAAGCGGGAGCGCCCCGAAAGCGAGCCACGGCCGCCACGGCCCCCGGCGCCCCCCTGCTCGCCGCGGGCGAGCGTCAGGCGCGGGGCCCGCAGGGGCGCCCACGCGTCGTTGGTCACCTCGCCGGCCCACACCAGGTCCCAGAGCGCCTCCCGGAGGACCTCGGCGGGGCCGTCGAAGGCGATCAGCAGGTCGGAGAAGAAGCCCGGTCCCCGCCGCAGGGCGGCGCGCACCAGCTCGTGCTCGGCAGCCGCCGGCGGCGGCGCGGCGCCGGCCAGCTGCGGGGGCCCGAGCGCGGGGGCGTCCTCGCGGAAGTACAGCGCCACCCGGCCGGAGCGGCCGAGGGCGCCGGCCCCCACCCACGCCAGCTCCCCGCTGGCGCACAGCTCGTCGATCCACGACGGCGAGTAGGCGCCCGTGCGGCGGGGGAGCACGTCGCGCTCCCAGCTCTCGACCGGGAGCGCCAGGCCCTGCAGCGGGACCAGCACCTCGCGCAGGCGATCGACCCCGGCACCGGCCCGGCCGCGGCGGTCGATCCCCTGCCAGGCCGGCAGGAAGGCGGCCAGACGGCGCTCGTCGGCGGGCTCGATCTCCTTGCGCAGGGCCGCCAGCGACGCCCGGCGCAGGCGGCGCAGGACCTCCACGTCGCACCACTCCCGCTCGCTGCCCCCGGGGCGCAGCTCGCCCCGCACGAGCGTCCCCGCCCGCTCCAGCTCCCGCAGCACGGGGCCGGGGTCCACGCCGTAACGGTCGTGCAGCTCGGCGCTCGTGAACGGCCCGTGGGTGCGGGCGTAACGGGCCGCCAGCTGCGTGAGCGCGTCCTGCACCGGCGCCACGAAGGCCTCCGGCAGGCCCCCGGGGGGAGCCGCCCCGAGCGCGTCGCGGTACAGGCCCGCCTCGTCGGCGGCGATGTAGCGCTCGCGGCCGCCCAGGCGCAGGCGGATGGCGCGCCGCTCGCCCACCAGCTGGTCGAGCAGCGCCGACGCGTCCACGCCCTCGAACACGCGCTCCCGGGCCTCGTCCCCGTCGAGGTCCCCCACCCGCCGCAGCACGTCGTGGAGCTCGTCGCTGCCGGTCGCCCGGGTCATCTCCGAGCGGTGCTGGAGGTCGTCCTCGACGCGCTCCAGGGCACCCGCGTCGATCAGTTCCCGCAGCTCCTCCTGGCCGAGCAGCTCCCGCAGCAGGTCGCGGTCCAGCGACAGCACGGCGGCCCGGCGCTCGGCCGTGGGCGTGTCGCCCTCGTACATGTAGGTGGCGACGTAGTCGAACAACAGCGAGGAGGCGAACGGCGAGGCGGTGCGGGTCTCGACCTCCACCAGCGAGACCTCGCGCGAGTGCAGCTCCCGCAGCAGCGCCTGCAGCCCGGGCACGTCGAGCACGTCGCGCAGGCACTCCCGGTAGGTCTCCAGCACGATCGGGAAGTCGCTGTAGCGGCGCGCCACCTCGAGCAGGTTCTGGGCCTTCAGCCGCTGCTGCCACAGCGGCGTGCGGCGCCCCGGGTAGGCGCGCGGTATCAAGAGCGCCCGCGAGGCGTTCTCGCGGAAGCGGGCCCCGAACAGCGCCGAGCCGCCCACCTCGCCGGTGACCAGGTGCTCGACATCCTCGGGGTCGATCAGCAGCAGCTCGGACGCCGACGGCAGCGACTCGGTGTCGTCGGCGTCGAGGTCGGGCAGGTGCAGCACGATCCCGTCGTCGGCGGCGATCGCGTCGGCCTCGACGCCGAAGTGCTCGTGCATGCGCGCGGAGATCGCCAGCGCCCAGGCGGAGTGCACGCGCCCACCGAAGGGAGACAGCACGCACAGCCGCCAGTCGCCGATCTCGTCGCGGAAGCGCTCGAGCACGATCGTGCGCTCGCTCGGCAGCACTCGCGTGGCCGCCAGCTGCTCGCCGAGGTACTCGAGCAGGTTGCGGGCGGCCCGCTCGTCGAGCCCGTACCCGCGCTCCAGCGTGTCGGCGTCCTGTTCCACCGCCCACCGCGAGAAGGCCCCGATCGCGGCTCCCAGCTCCTTCTCGCGCCCGACCGAGTCCCCCTTCCAGAACGGCACCGCCCCGGGCACGCCGGGGGCGGGCGTGACGACCACGCGGTCGCGCCCGATCTCCTCGATCCGCCAGCTCGAGGCCCCGAGCAGGAACGTCTGCCCGGCCCGCGCCTCGTAGACCATCTCCTCGTCGAGCTCGCCCACCCGCCGGCCGTCGGGGAGCGTGACCATGTACAGCCCCCGGTCGGGGATCGTGCCGGCGTTGGCCACCGCCAGCTGACGGGAGCCCTTGCGCGCCCTGATCGTGCCCGCGATCCGGTCCCACACGATCCGCGCCCGCAGCTCGCCGAACTCCTGCGAGGGGTAGCGCCCGTCGAGCATGTCGAGCACGTTCTCCAGCAGCTCCCGGGACAGCTCGGCGTACGGGTAGGTGCGGCGCACGAGCACGTGCAGCTCGTCCACCGTGACCGCGCCGTCGCCGTCGCCGTCGCCGTCGCCGGCCTGGGCCTCGGCTGAGACGGCGATCGCGACCACCTGCTGGGCCAGCACGTCGAGCGCGTTGCGGGGCACGACGGTGGGCTCGATCAGCCCTTCGCGCATCCGCCGCGCGACCACCGCGCTCTCGAGCAGGTCACCGCGGAACTTGGGGAAGATCCGCCCCACGCTCAGCTCCCCCACGCCGTGACCGGCCCGGCCGATGCGCTGCAGACCACGGGCCACCGACTTGGGGGACTCGATCTGCAGCACCAGGTCCACGGCTCCCATGTCGATCCCCAGCTCCAGCGAGCTGGTGGCCACCAGGCACGGCAGCCGGCCCGCCTTCAGCAGCTCCTCGACCTTCGTGCGCTCCTCCCTGGCGAGCGAGCCGTGGTGGGCGCGGGCGATCTCCCGGTGGGCCTCGCCGGTGGGGTCGTGCCCGTCCTCGGAGGCGGCCAGCTCGTTCAGGCGCAGCGCCACCCGCTCGGCGGCGCGGCGGTTGTTGACGAACACGATCGTCGAGTTGTGCTCGCGCACCTGGCGCAGCAGCTCCGGGTAGATCGCGGGCCAGATCGACCGTTCCGGACTCTCCCAGCCCTCGAGCTCGGAGCCGGCGCCGGGGCCGCCCGGCTCGCCCCGGGCCGCTGCGCCCGAGCCGGCGCCGCCGCCGGCCGGCGTGCCGGAGCCGAGCGAGAGGTCGCTCATCGACTCGACCGGGACCTCGATCCGCAGGTCCATCGGCTTTTTGATCCCGGCGTCCACGATCGTCACCTCGCGGCCGGGCCCGCCCAGGAAGCGGGCCACCTCCTCGAGCGGGTTCTGGGTGGCGCTGAGGCCGATCCGCTGCAGAGCGGGGCTCGTGGGGTCCTCGGCACGGGCCTGGAGCTCCAGACGCTCGAGCGTCAGCGCCAGGTGGGAGCCGCGCTTGGTGGAGGCCACGGCGTGGATCTCGTCCACGATCACCGCCCGCGCCCCGCTCAGCATCGCCCGTGCCTGGGAGGTGAGGATCAGATACAGCGACTCGGGGGTCGTGACGAGGATGTCGGGGGGCTTGCGGGCCATCGCGGCGCGCTCCCGCTGGGGCGTGTCGCCGGTCCGGATCCCGACCTGCAGGTGGTCGGCCCCGATCCCCTTCAGGGGGGCCCGGAGGTTGCGCTCGATGTCGTACGCGAGCGCCTTCAGGGGGCTCACGTAGACGACCTGCACACCCGGGCCGGGGGCATCCTCGGCGACCAGCCGGTCGAGCGCCCACAGGAACGCGGCCAGCGTCTTGCCGGAGCCGGTGGGGGCGCACACGAGCACGTGCTCGCCGCGGGCGATCGCCGGCCAGGCCTGCTCCTGGGCGGCCGTGGGCTCGCCGAAGGCGCTCTCGAACCAGCGGCGGGTGGCGGGCGCGAAGTACTCCAAGGACATCGAAGGTCCAGGCTATCTGCTACCCCCGGGCAGTAGCCTGTGGGCGCCCGAGATGCCCCGCGTCCGCCCCCTGATCGCGCTGTGCCTGTGCGCACCGGCGCTCGCCGCCTGCGGGAGCACCGCCTCGACGTCGTCCTTCAAAGGGGTCGAAAAGGAAGTCGCCCAGCGGGTCGCCGACCTGCAGAGCGACGCCACCTCCAGCAACCGCGAAAGCATCTGCAAGGACGACCTCGCCGCCCCGATCGTGGCCAAGCTCGGGGGCAGGAAGAAGTGCGAAGAAGCACTCAAAAAACAGCTCGCCCAGATCGACAACCTGGAAGCCACGATCGTGTCGGTGAAGGTGGCCCCCGGCGGCAAGACGGCCACCGCCAAGGTGAAGAGCACCTACGAAGGCAAGAGCAGGGAAACGACGCTGCCGCTGGTCAAGGAAGGCAGCGACTGGCGGGTGTCAGGAGCCCCCTAGGGCGCGGCCGTACTGGCGCTCGTAGTAGGCGCGGTACTCGCCGGAGCGGATCGGCTCCCACCACCAGGGGTTCTCGCGGTACCAGCCGACGGTCTGCTCGAGCCCCTCGGCGAAGCGCACCCGGGCGCCCCACCCGAGCGCCGCCACCTTCTCGGAGGAGAGCGAGTAGCGGCGGTCGTGACCGGGCCTGTCGGTGACGTGTTCGATCTGCGACTCCTCGGCGCCGGTGAGGGCCACGATCCTGCGCACGACCTCGATGTTGGCCTCCTCGTCGGGCCCCCCGGCGTTGTAGACCTCCCCCGCCACCCCCCGCTCCAGCACGCACCCGACGGCGGCCGCGAAGTCGCTGCTGTGGATCCAGTTGCGGACCTGCATGCCGTCCCCGTAGACCGGCAGGGGATCGCCGTGGATGGCGTTGAGGATCATCAGCGGGATCAGCTTCTCCGGGTACTGGTAGGGGCCGTAGTTGTTCGAACCCCGGCAGATGGCCACGTCGAGGCCGTAGGTGCGGTGGTAGCTCTGGACCAGCAGGTCGGCGCCGGCCTTGGTGGCGGAGTACGGCGAGGAGGGGGCCAGCGGGCTGTGCT
>DATJOU010000141.1:0-6826 GCA_035506775.1 Solirubrobacteraceae bacterium
AGGCGTGGTGGTTGTGGTGATTGCCCTCGCCGAGCCCGACCAGTGCCACGAGCTGGTTGTTGCGGCTCTCGTCGCGGGTCTGGAACGGCCTGCTTCCCCACATGTGGCAGACCGAGTTGACGCTCCAGGTGGCGTGGTGGACGAAGAACACCCTGAACGCCCCGCCCCACAGGAAACCGCCGATCCCTCCCCGCAGCCTGCGGGTGGCGGCGAGTCCGGCGAGGAACGGTGCGAGGAAGTAGCTGACCAGCACGATCTGGGCGAAGCGACGGTGGACCGCCATCACGACCGGATCCTCGAGCAGGTCTGGAACATAGCGCTGGCGGGCGGCCTTCTCGTCGGCGAACAGCCACCCGAAGTGGGCGTGAACGAAGCCCCGCAACAGGCCGCCCTCGTGGCCGGCGTGGGGACTGTGGGGGTCACCCTCTTCGTCGGCGTAGGCGTGGTGCTTGCGGTGATCCGCGACCCAGTCGGGGACCGACCCCTGGATCGCCGTCGAGCCCAGCACCGCGAAGATCCCCCGGATGACGGGGAAGGTCTTGAAGCTGCGGTGCGTGAACAGGCGGTGGTATCCGGCGGTGATGCCGAACCCACTGAGCAGGTAGGAGACGGCGAAGATCCGGCGGTTGGTGCGTGTCGCCATCAGTGAGCCCCGCTTCAACGTGAGCGCGAGCAGCGCCGGGGGCCCGAACACGAACATGCCCGTGAAGACGCGGTAGAGGAGGCTTGCAGGATGGGTCTCGGGGACCTGCGTGCGCTCGTGGAGCGCGTCGGTCGGGCTCGGAGCGACCGTGCTCACGATCGACCACCGCGACCGACGAGGACCGCGGGGAGACCCGCCAGCGCCGCGATCCCGAGCGCCGAGCGCGGCTCGTAGGCGGCGCGCCAGAGGCCCCCGTGGGCGGCCCCGTCGCTGAACAGCCGCTCGGGGTGAGAGCGCGAGGCGGGTGCCGTGTTGAGGTCGTGGACGAGCAGCGCCGCCATCAAGGTGCTGGTGGTCTCGGGGGCGAAGATCTCGATGCCGAAGTGGTGGGCACCGGCGTACGCGGCGGCCAGGATCCGGTTCTTGGTCACCGAGCGGGTGAGTGTCGAAGGGGCGACGTTGAACGAGACCCGCTGACCGTCGGCGACCGCCGCCACCCCCCGCCAGCGCTGAAGGCGCTTGGCGAGCGCGTAGTTCGGGCCCTGTTGGGAGACGAGTGCGTCTGCGACCGGAAGTCCGTCCGCGTAGGCGGGGTGGTAGAGGCGGTCTCCCGAGAGCGCCTTCGCCGGGGCCTGGAGGACCCTCCGCAGGCGCCGGTCCGAGTACGCCGACCGCGCCCACCGAGCCGCCTCCTCGGGTACCACGAACGCGTCGGTGGGGGTCGCGAGGTAGGCGATCGCCTCGGCGTGTCCAGCGGACACCAGCTCGGTCGCGAGGGCGTCGAAGGCTCCCGTCACGCGGACGTGCTCGCCGCCGTCGGCGTACGCGTACATGCCCAGCGTGAGATCCCCGGAGCGGCCGCCGCGCTGCAGCCAGGCGTGCGCCTCCGGGAGGTCGCGGACGAGATCCACGCCCTGGGAGCCGTCTGCGGCGAGCGGGACGTGGACGGTTCCGGCGCCGGCGCGCGCGGTCTCGCCGATCCGCTTCCACACCCCCGACCGCGGCACGTCCAGGGCGAGCACCTCCACCCCCCACGAGCACAGGGGCGCCAGCGGGCCGATCTCGGCTCCCGCCCCGACCAGGGCGACGGAACGTCCGGGCAGCGCTAGCCAGTCCGGGTTCTCGGCGACCCTCCCGATCGCGGTCACGAACGACGGCTCGACCGACCCGGCCTCGACCCAGCGGTCGAGCTGTTCGGTGAGCTCCCGACCGGACAGCTCGCCGCCCCGGTAGGGCACGCGCAGCTCTCTCACGGGCCGCCCCGTTCCCCGGATCGCCCCGGTCCCGAGCTCATATGCCGGTCGCACCTCGGCGAGGGCGACGTCGAGGGTCGTCTCGTGATCGCGGTCGGCGAAGGTGAGCCGCGAGCGCATCGACGCCAGCCCCGCACGTGCGATCGAGGTGGCGCCCTCGCTGTCCGAGATCGACGCGGCGGTCAGCTCACGCACGAGCGGTGCGTATCCCTTGCGCCAGTCCCTGCAGGCGAGGATCCGCTCGGCCAGATCGGGGTCGGCCGCGTGGGCGGCGTCCGCGAGGATCGCCCGCCCGGTCGCGCTCGTGGAGCGGCTACCGTCGACGGACGGGAACGAGACGCCCGCGCGCGCCTCTGTGTCGGTCGGGGTGCGGACGCCGGCGGGCGAGACCCAGACCTCGGTGTTGATCCGCATTTTTCGGACGCTACTTGAGCGTCGGATACATTTCTTACCCGATGGCGGGAAATCGCGGCGCTGTTTCTTATGCCACCGGCATAGATTCCTGGCTCGAGCCGGCGGCGATCGACGCGATCCGGGCCGAGCTCCCGGCGATCGCCACCGAGATCGTCAAGACGATCCAGGGTGAGGTCCCCGGGTATTCGAGACCGCTGAGGGGAGCCTTCGGAAAAGGGATCCGCAGCGGGGTCGAACTGGCCCTGAGCCGCTTCACCGGCGGAGGCGACGAGGAACCACAGGACATCTACCGTCGCCTGGGCTACGGCGAGTTGCGCGCCGGGCGCAGCCTCGACGCGTTGCAGACCGCCTACCGCGTCGGCGCACGCGTCGCTTGGCTGCGGATGAGCCAGGCGGCGGCGGACACGGGAGCGTCGGCGGACGCCCAACGCGAGCTCGCCGGGGCGATCTTCGCGTATATCGAGCGGATCGCAGGTGAATCGATCGAGGGCTACGCGGCGGCCCAGCTCGCCCGCGCCGGCGACCTGGAGCGCAGGCGCTCGGCCCTGTTCTCGCAGCTGATGGCCACACCCCCTCCCGACGCCATGACGCTGTCCTCCGCAGCAGCCGCCGCGGGCTGGTCGGTGCCCGCCAACGTCGCCTGCCTGCTGGTCGAGGACGGCGCCGTCGCCTCGACCGTTCGCCAACTCAGCGGGGACACCCTCCACGGCTCCGTCGGCGAGGTCACGTGCATCGTCGTCCCGGAACCCAGCCGCGCGGAACACGAGGCACGGGCGATCGCCGAACGACACGAGTCGGCCTTCGCACTCGGCCCGACGGTGCCACCCGAGGACGCCCGCCTGTCCCTGCGCTGGGCCGACCTCGCACGACAGCTCCCGGGCACGGGTCTCGTAGTGGCCGACGTGCGCCTGGCCGATATCGCGCTGCGCGCGTCAGCCGACGTCGTGGACGCGCTCGGCGATCGCGTGCTCGCGCCGCTCGCCGGCCAGAGCGCCCGAAGCAGAGCACGGCTCGAGCAGACCCTCCTGTCGTGGCTCAGGCACCAGGGCTCCCAGCGGGCGGTCGCCGAGGAGCTGGCCGTCCACCCACAGACGATCCGCTACCGGCTCAAGCGCCTGCGGGACCTGCTCGGTGACGCCCTCGGGGATCCCGACCGCCGCTTCGAGCTCGAGATCGCCCTGCGCAGCAAGGCGCTTCGCCCCGCACGTCCCGCCGGGCGCTGAGCGGCGCCCCGACCGCGCGGACGCTTCTCGCGGGAAGGGTTTGGTGCGCGGTGGAGTCCTTGGTCGCGTACCCGATACCCGACAGGAGACCGAACCACCGTGCCCAAGACGTCGATTCCCGCCCTCGCAGCGCTGGCGCTCTCGCTCCTCGGCCTCGCGGCCTGCGGCAGCTCCAGCTCGTCCAGCTCCAGCTCGAACCCGGCGACGGGCACCACGACCGCGGCCAAGACCGCGGCCTTCATCGTCCCGCTGAAGTCCTTTTCGTCGGTCGCCTCGACGATCCCGACCAACGGGGACGTGAACCCCTACGGGATCGTGTTCGTGCCCACGAGCACCGGCAAGCTCAAAGCGGGCCAGGTGCTGATCAGCAACTTCAACGCCAAGGAAGGCGCCCCCGAGAGCGGACAGGGGACGGGCACGACGATCGTGCAGGTCTCGACCACCGGCAAGGTCACCCCCTTCGCGACCGTCGACGCCAAGACCCTCCCCGGTCCCTGCCCGGGCGGTGTCGGGCTGACGACGGCCCTGAACGTCCTCCCCGGCGGCTACGTGGTGGTGGGGAGCCTGCCGACGACCAACGGCAAGGCGGAAACCGCGCAGTACGGATGCCTGATCGTCCTCGACAGCGAAGGCAAGGTGGTCAAGACGATCGCCTCCAAGAACATCCAGGGACCGTGGGACTCGACGGCCGAGAGCGAAGGCTCGAAGACCACGCTGTTCGTCAGCAACGCGCTGAACGGCGGTGCGGCGCAGGGGAGGAAACCGATCGACAACTCGACCGTGCTGCGCATCGACCTCGAATCAGGTGGAGGACAGCCCCCGAAGGTCAGCGGTGAACAGGTGATCGCCGAAGGCATCCCGTGGGTCGACTCGCCGGAAGCGCTGGTGCTCGGCCCCACAGGGCTCGCGCTCGCCTCCGACGGCACGCTGTACGTGGCCTCCACGCAGGACAACAAGATCCTCGCCATCCCCTCGGCGGCGACCCGCTCGACGGCCGTTCCGGGTGGCGGCAGCGTGCTCACGCAAGGCGGTCACCTCAAGGAACCGCTCGGCATGGTGCTGGCCCCCAACGGCAACATCGTCACCACCAACGGCGGCGACGGGAACATGGTCGAAACCACACCCTCCGGCCAGCAGGTGGCGGTGCAGACCGCCGACACGAAGACGGGCGCGGGTTCTCTGTTCGGCCTCGCGATCAGCCCGAGCGGGAAGACCATCTACTACGTCGACGACGGCGAAAACACGCTGAACGTCCTGCACGAACCCGCGAGCAGCAGCGCCACCACGCCCGCGACCACGGCCGGCACGGCGTCGGCGGGGAACAAGAGCTGAGCCTGCAAGCGAATCCCGAAGGCCAGTTGAAATACGACAAGACAGCGCCCGCGGCCAAGTCGGGGAAGGTCTCGATCGACTTCACGAACGTGGCGCCGCTCGGGCACAACGTCGCGGTCGCCTCCTCCTCGGGGGCGGTCGTCGGCGCGACGCCGACCTTCCAGGGCGGCTCCAAGACGCTGTCGCGGAACCTCAAGCCCGGGACGTACAAGTTCTACTGCTCGGTCCCCGGACACCGGATGGCCGGCATGGAAGGGACGCTGACGGTCCGCTGAGCCACCTGAACGGCCGGCGGATCACGCGGCTCCTCGGTGGAGCTCCTCGGTCAACGCAAGCGTGCGCTTGGAGACCTCGAGCAGTTCCGTCCTGCCCGCGTCGTCCTGCTCGGACTTGGCGGCCAGCGTCCGGACCTCCTTGGTGAGCTTGAGGATTTCGTCGGAGATGTGGATCAGCTCGCGGTTCTGGCGCCCCTGCTGCTGGGAGAGCGTGAGCAGTTCCCGGTTCTGGCGGTCCTCCTCCTGGACCATCCTCCATTGCTCGTCGGCGACAACCTGGCGCCTGGCTTCGGCCCGGTTCTGGCTGATCATCACGAAGGTCGACAGGAAGATCGCCTCCAGCGAGACGATCATCGTCAGCAGTCCGTACGGATAGGACTCGACCCCGAAGCCGATCCAGCACCCGAACCAGACGATGTGCAGGTAGACGAACGCCATCGAGCCCGAGAACGCGGTGATGCGGTCGGCGACCCGGTTCTGGAGGAAACTGGCTCGGGCCATCGCATGCTCCAGCAGCGCGGGGTCGATCGGCTCGACCGGTCGCACCGGCAGGACCCAGCTGTGCAGCCGACCCGGCTGCGGCGGGCGTGCTTGGGGGGCGGGCTCGTGTGGGGTCGATGGGGACGTGGACAAGGCGGCTCCTCTCGTCGATGCCTCGCGACCATTAGACCCGACCCTCGCGCCCGGCTGCCGCCGAGGGGCCGCTCGCCATGGTCGAGACGGACCGGCTCCACCGGCGCGGGACGGCGGCGAGGACGTTCAGGCGAGCAGGGCCAGGACCGCGGCCTCGACCCGAGATCGCCGCGCCTCCTCGTCTAGCCCCTGCGCTTCTATGCGGACCAGCTCGTCCGCGATCGTCTGGCCGCCCAGATACCGATCGAACACGCGGGGGTCGATGTAGGAGGACCGCGCCACCGCGGGAGTGTTGCCGAGCACCTCCGCGACGTCGGCGGCCGCCCGCGCGATCACCCGTCGTCGTGCCGCGTCGCTGCGCGCGTCGGCGCCCCTGGTCGCAATCGACACGGCCGACACCATCGTGCCGTTCCAGGTCCGGAAGTTCTTGGCGCTGAACGAGTCGCCGACCAGGGACTTGAGCTGGTCGTTGATGAGCTGAGCGTGCACCTGGTGCCACGCGCCGTGCTCGCGGAACGCGAGCAGGTGAGCGCCGCCGCCACGCCGGCGCTTGAGGGCGGAGACGATTCCCACACACGGTGGGTCGCGGACGAGGTGGACCTGGCGGACGCCCTCCTTGGCGACATAGTCGAAGACGACACCACCGTCGGTGATCGAGACGTTCTGCTTGGCGATCGTGGCGAGGCCGAGATGGCCGTCCTCGCGCTCGTAGACGTCGCTGCCGATCCGGAACATCCCGACATCGAGCAGTCGCACGGAGCAGGCGAGGACCCGCTGACGGTCGAGCTCGCGGCCGTGGTCCATCGTCGCCAGCACCGACTCGCGCATCGCCGGCAGGGCACGGGCGAACTGCTCCATGTGCTCGAACTTCAGACGGTCCTGCTGGACCCGCCAGAGCTCGTGGTAGAGGTACTGGCGGCGCCCGGCTGTGTCGATCCCGGTGGCCTGCAGGTGACCCAGCGGATCGGGACAGATCCACACGTCTCGCCAGGCGGGGGGAATGACGAGGGCCCGGATGCGGGCGAGGGTCTCGGCGTCGGCGATCGGCTCGCC